>CALEMG010000316.1 GCA_937910835.1 uncultured Alphaproteobacteria bacterium
CGACCGACCTGGCAACAACCGCCCTTCTTGCGACGGACAAGCCAGTGCTGATCTCGCCCGCCATGAATGTTCGCATGTGGGAGCACCCGGCGACGCAGCGCAATCTCAAAACCCTGAAAGGTGATGGGGTCATGACCATCGGCCCGGATGAAGGAGATATGGCCTGCGGGGAATATGGGCCGGGCCGGATGGCGGAACCGGAGGCAATTTGTAGTGCGGTCGTCGATTTTTTTCAAGATAACGCCGAAAAGCCCCTCCGGGGGCGGAAAATGCTCGTGACCGCCGGGCCGACCCATGAACCCATCGATCCGGTGCGCTATATTGCCAATCGCTCCTCGGGTAAGCAGGGCTACGCCATTGCTGCGGCGCTCGCCGATTTGGGGGCGGAGGTGACGCTTGTCTCCGGCCCGACCCGGTTGGATGCGCCGCGCGGGGTGACGCGGAAATTGGTCGAATCCGCGAAAGACATGCTCGCCGCCTGCGAGGCCGCCCTCCCCGTCGATGGCGCCATTTTCGCCGCTGCTGTTGCCGACTGGCGCGTCGAGGCGGAGGCGAACCAGAAAATCAAGAAGCGCGATGGCGAGCTGCCCAGTTTGTCGCTTGCCGAAAACCCGGATATCCTGGCGACGGTAAGCACGCTTCAATCCGGTCGGCCCGCGCTGGTGGTTGGTTTCGCGGCGGAAACGGAGAAATTAATCGAAAATGGCAAGGCCAAGCTCGCTAAAAAGGGCTGCGACTGGATTGTTGCCAATGATGTCGGGACTGATACCGGTACCTTCGGCGGCGATGAAAACCAGGTATTCTTGCTGACGAGTAGTTCGGTCGAAGACTGGCCGAAACAAAGTAAGGACGCCGTGGCGCATACGTTAGCGGCCCGAGTTCCCAAATTATTTCAAGGGGTTGACGCATGTCCGACATAACTATTTCCATCGCACGCCTGCCCCATGGCGAAAGCTTGCCGCTGCCTTCTTATGAAACGGCGGACAGCGCTGGCATGGATGTTCGCGCCGCCGTGGAAACGGCACTGGAAATTCCTCCAGGCGGCCGGGCATTGGTCCCGACGGGCTTCAAAATGGCCCTGCCTCGCGGGTTTGAGGCGCAAATCCGTCCCCGCTCCGGCCTTGCGCTGAAGAAAGGCATTACCCTTCCCAATAGCCCCGGCACCATCGACGCGGATTATCGCGGCGAAGTTGGCATTATCCTGATGAACGCCGGTGAGAAAACATTCGTAATAGAGCGCGGCGACCGGATTGCACAGATGGTGATCGCGCCGGTGATACAGGCCGGCTGGCGCGAGGTTGACAGTCTTGATGAGACGGCACGCGGCGAAGGCGGGTTCGGTTCCACGGGTGTTGCGGAAGTCGAGGAGGTGGGCTAAGCGATGTTACATCTGCCGAAGAAAATGCTCTATGCGCTGGAAGCGGTGGTCGATATTGCCTTTACTGCGCGCCCCGCTCCGGTGCAATCGAAGGAAATCACCAAGCGGCAGGGCATTCCGCTCCGTTATCTTGAACAGGTCATGCAGCAGCTCGTCCATGGTGGCATCCTGAAGGGTGTGCGGGGTCCGCGCGGTGGTTATCGTCTCGCGCGGGAGCGGCGACGGATCACGGCAGGCGATGTCATCCGGGTGATCAGCGCGGCGGAGGCCGAGGAGGAGGCACAGATTTTCACCTCTGATATCGGTCGGAATGTGGTCGGGCCGCTCTGGAATGAGGCGCAGGCCTGTCTGTTGGCGGAACTGGACAGTGTCACCCTTGAAGACCTCTGCCGACGGGCCATAGAGAAGGGCGAGGTTGAGGCACCCAGCGACGGCTCGTATTTCGAAATATAGATAACGAAACAATAAGTTGGGCTAAAAAATGAAGAATGATGCGCCGCGCGGCAAAATCTATGATTCCATTGTCGATACCATCGGAGCGACCCCGCTTGTCCGGGCCTGCCGGATCGCGGGAGACTGCCGGAGCAAGGTCGATATTCTGCTCAAGCTGGAATTTTTTAATCCACTGGCGTCTGTCAAGGATCGCATCGCTGCCGCGATGATTGAATCCATGGAAGAGGCAGGCCTGATCCGTGAAAATACAGCGATTATCGAACCGACATCTGGCAATACCGGCATCGGCCTCGCCTTCGTTTGCGCGGCGAAGGGATATCATCTGACACTGGTGATGCCGGAAAGCATGTCGATGGAGCGGCGCAAGATGCTGAAACTCCTTGGTGCCAATCTTGAGCTGACCGATGCGGCAAAGGGGATGAATGGCGCCATCGCCCGGGCGGAGGAAATGAAGGCCGAAATCGGCGATGCGGTAATCCCGCAGCAGTTCGAAAACCCGGCCAATCCGGCCGTTCACAGGGTGACGACAGCGGAGGAAATTCTCGCAGATACTGGCGGCAAGGTCGATGTAGTGGTGATGGGCGTTGGTACCGGCGGCACCCTGACCGGGGTCGGCACGGTTTTGAAGGCGAAAAACCCTGATATCCGCATTGTCGCGGTGGAGCCCGAAGACAGCCCCGTTCTTTCCGGCGGGCAACCGGGTCCGCACAAGATTCAGGGCATCGGTGCAGGCTTCTCGCCGAAAAACCTGGATGAGAGCCTGATCGACGAAGTGCTTACCATCGGCAATGAAACTGCGTTCGAGACGGCCCGCGAAGTGGCCCGGCTTGAGGGGATTCCCGTCGGCATTTCGTCCGGCGCGGCAGTGGCGGCGGCGCTGGAGGTCGCCGATCGGCCTGACATGGAAGGTAAAACAATCGTACT
>CALEMG010000317.1 GCA_937910835.1 uncultured Alphaproteobacteria bacterium
CCCCCTCCCCTTTTTTTTTTTAATGTTACGTCGACCACTGTGTGCTTCTTTCTTTCCATACACGTCGCTCTTCCGATCTGAATTCTGGCTGCGGACAAACTTACTGCGGTCGATGCCGCTGCCCTCTATCGCGGAATTGAAACGCTAACCGCAGATTATCGTGATCAAACCGCTGGCTATGATCTGGTGGTCGGCCCGACACAACCGGAGCACCCCCCAGCGATTGCACCACTCCTTCAAAGTGTCGATGCTTACTTAAAGGCGACGATGATGTCGATCAGCCTGACACGCTTGGCGAATTTGCTTAGGTTATGCGCAACAACCCTCCCTTGCGGCCTTGAAAGTGGCTTCCCGGTCGGGCTGATGTTGATGGCACCGGGAGATACCGAAGGAAAGCTGCTACGTCTGTCCGCTGCTGCGGAAATTGCCCTCAAGCCTCTAAATGCCTAATAATTAGGCTTTTTATCTCATTTGATTAATCATTGTGCATTTTTGAGGCCCAATTGCGCTCAAATTTTTGGCACCATATACTTAATACTTTGATAACACTATAGATTTCAAAACGAACCTCAGTTGGCACGGGTCTTGAAAAAAAGAGGCTGAAACCGGAGTTTTTCGCCCCGGTCAAAATGACAAGTCAATGAGGTGACCATCATGAAGCTGGTAATGGCTGTAATAAAGCCCTTCAAATTGGACGAAGTGCGTGATGCCTTGACATCCATCGGTGTCGACGGACTGACCGCCACAGAAGGCAAGGGGTATGGCCGACAGAAAGGGCATACAGAAATATACCGCGGCGCGGAGTATGCAATCTCTTTTCTCCCCAAAATTAAAATCGAGGTTGCCGTCAAGGAGGATCTTGCCGAACAGGTGGTCGAAGCAATTGCTGGCGCTGCGAAAACCGGGCAGATCGGCGATGGCAAAATCTTTGTTTTCGATCTGATGAATGTCGTCCGTATTCGCACGGGCGAAACTGACGCAGACGCGCTCTAGGAGATTAATGATGCGTAATTTGAAATATATAAAAACTGCCGCCGCATCCCTTGCGGCATTTGCTCTTGTTGGCGCGGCACCTGCTTTCGCCGCTGTTGATAGCGAAACGGCCTATGTTCTCAACACATTCTCTTTCCTTGTAAACGGCGCCCTTGTCATGTGGATGGCCGCGGGCTTTGCCATGCTGGAAAGCGGACTTGTTCGGTCCAAGAATACGGCGACCATTTGCCTCAAGAATATCGCCCTCTACTCGGTTGCTGGTCTGACGTTCTATCTCGTCGGCTATAATCTCATGTATATGGATGTGACCGGCTTTATTGGAAGTTTCAGCCCGTTCTGGGGCCCTGATGATGCAGAAGCATTGTCCGGCACCTTCGCAGATGGCGGATACTCCGCTTCTTCTGATTGGTTTTTCCAGATGGTGTTCGTAGCAACGGCCGCTTCCATTGTATCGGGAACACTGGCCGAGCGGATCAAGCTCTGGTCATTCCTCGCTTTTGTCGTACTGCTGACTGCCATTATCTACCCGATCCAGGGTTCTTGGGTATGGGGCGGTGGCTGGCTCGCAGAAATGGGCTTTTCCGACTATGCCGGTTCGACCCTGGTGCATTCCGTTGGCGGCTGGGCTGCCTTGACCGGAGCAATCATTCTTGGGGCTCGCAAAGGCAAATACTCAGCCGACGGCAAGGTCCACCCGATCCCCGGCGCAAACCTACCGCTTGCGACCCTTGGCACTTTCGTCCTGTGGCTCGGTTGGTTCGGGTTTAACGGTGGTTCCGTGCTCGCGCTCGGTTCAGCAGCCAGCGCAATTGAGATGGCCAACGTCTTTGCCAATACCAATATGGCGGCTGCTGGCGGTGTTCTCGCGGCGATGATCGTAACCCAGATCATGTACAAGAAAGTTGACCTGACCCTGGCATTGAACGGTGCGATCGGCGGCCTTGTATCGATCACAGCAGAGCCTGCTGACCCGACAATCGGAATGGCCATCATCATTGGCGCCATTGGCGGCGCAATCGTGGTCTTCGCGGTTCCGTTGCTCGACAAGCTGAAAATTGACGATGTTGTCGGCGCCATCCCAGCCCATCTCTTCTGCGGTATCTGGGGCACGCTTGCCGTTGTCATTTCCGATCCAGACGCGACATTCGTTACGCAGCTTACAGGCATTGTCGCGATTGGCATCTTCGTGCTCGTCCTCAGCAGCATATTCTGGCTTATCCTGAAGTACACTATGGGCATCCGGGCCAGCGAAGAGGATGAAGTTGAGGGTCTCGACAAGGCGGAACTTGGCCTTGAAGCCTACCCTGAATTCGGACAAGGCTCACAGTCCTTCTAATAGCAGACTGGGCGGCATTGCCGCCCAGTATTTACACAATTGCCCAATTTTTGGCCGTATTTATGGTTAAAAATTGGGCAATTTTCGTTTATATATTGCTAGAGTTTGCCCGAAAGCACCCAAAATGGGCAAAAACAAACTTGGCACGCTCCTTGATAAACAAACATTAATCCGCGCCCCAACGCGGCAATAAAACATGAGGGAGCTAAGTTGAATGTCTGAGGGAATTACAGGCACGGACGTCCTGTTCGTGCTGCTAGGCGCTATTCTTGTTTTTGCCATGCATGCCGGTTTCGCCTTTTTAGAAGTCGGCACGGTCCGCCGGAAAAACCAAGTCAACGCTCTGGTCAAAATCATCACCGATTTCGGCGTTTCAACAATCAGTTATTTCTTTGTCGGCTATGCGGTCGCCTATGGGGTTGATTTTCTGGTGAACGCCGCCGTTCTTGCAGGCGAAGCGGAAGCAGAGGGATATGCCTTTTCAAGTAATGGATACGATCTGGTCAAATTCTTCTTCCTACTGACTTTTGCCGCCGCTATCCCGGCCATTATATCTGGCGGCATCGCTGAGCGCGCAAAATTCTGGCCACAGCTTATGGCGACTGCGATCCTGACCGCCCTGATATACCCCTTCTTTGAGGGGATTATCTGGAACGGCAACTTTGGCATGCAGGGCTACATCGAAAATCTGTTCGGGGTCGGATTTCATGACTTCGCCGGATCAATCGTCGTTCATGCCATTGGCGGATGGATTGCCCTTGGCGCCGTTTTGCTCCTCGGGGCCCGACGGGGCCGCTATACAAAAGACGGGCGCGTGAATGGCATTCCGCCGTCGAATATCCCGTTTCTCGCCCTTGGTTCCTGGATCCTTTGCATCGGTTGGTTCGGCTTTAACGTAATGAGTGCACAAGCAATTGGCGGGATTTCCGGCCTCGTCGCCATGAACTCTTTGATGGCTATGGTCGGCGGTATCGTCGCCTCCCTTTTTGCCGGACGCAATGATCCGGGGTTCGTGCATAACGGAGCGCTGGCGGGCCTTGTCGCAGTCTGCGCCGGTTCCGATATCATGCACCCCATCGGAGCACTGTTGACAGGTGGGGTTGCCGGCGGACTGTTTGTCTTTGCCTTCACCTATTGCCAGAACAAACTCAAGATCGATGATGTGCTTGGCGTTTGGCCGTTGCACGGCCTCTGCGGCCTGTGGGGAGGAGTCGCCGCCGGCATCTTCGGACTTGAGATGCTTGGTGGGCTCGGGGGTGTCAGTTTTATGGCCCAGCTGATCGTCAGCCTTCTCGCCTGCGCATATGCGTTGATCGCCGGTTTTCTTGTCTATGGCCTGCTTAAAATGATCAGCGGCATTCGTCTTTCGGAGGAGGACGAATTTATCGGAGCGGATCTCAGCATCCATAAAATTGGTGCCTATCCGGAACAGGATCTGCGCTAACCTGCGTCATGGCGCCTGAAAGGCGTGGTATAAAAGCCAGATGTCTCGAATTATACCGCCTTTCGGCGTGTTGCCGCTTGTGTCTCAGGGGTGATTTAACTAAATTCGGAGCCCGTTTATTCCCTTCGACATCGGTGCTCTGGGTATATGATTAACTCCGAACTGTCCCATTTACGTGGCTCTCCCTTTGATGCGCTTCGATCACTTCTTGATCCGCTGCCGCCGGCTCAAAATACTGAGCCGACTATCCTGACAATTGGCGAGCCACAGCATAAGCCGCCGCAGTTAATGATTGATGCGTTGCGTGCAAACGAGCATCTTTACGGTAAATACCCGCCAGTTGGCGGAACAGCCGAGTTACGAAGCGCAATCGCGGGATGGCTCACCCGCCGGTATGCACTGCCTGAAGGGATGATCGAGGCCGATCAGAATATTGCGCCTGTGAATGGCACAAAAGAAGCACTCTATATGATCGCATCTGTCATTACGGAACGGGCAGGGCACAATCAACCAAAGCCGGTTATTCTCCTTCCGACGCCCTATTATCATGTTTATCATGCCGCCGCCGTCATGGCTGGTGCGGATCCTACCTTCCTTCCCGCAGGACCGGACACTCACTTCTTTCCAGATCTCGACGCGCTGGAACCAAACCTGCTTGATCGCGCCTCCGCCTTTTATCTCTGCAACCCGTCCAACCCGCAGGGAACCGTCGCAAGCGCGGAGTATCTGAGTGCGGCCCTCGCCCTCGCCCGCAAGCATGATTTCATGCTGATCGTCGATGAATGCTATTCCGAGATTTATGATAAAACACCGCCTACCGGCATCCTTGAAATCTGTGCAATGAGCGGCGGCGCGCTTGATCATGTACTTGCGTTTCATTCCCTTTCAAAACGCTCTAGCGCCGCAGGTCTGAGATCCGGCTTTTGCGTTGGAGAAAGGGACATTATCAAGACTTTTCTCAATTTGCGGAATTTCGCTGGCGCGGCGTCCCCCCTCCCCGTATGTGCAGCCGCAGCCGCACTCTGGAATGACGATATCCATGTGACAGAAAATCGCGCTCTTTATCGTGAAAAATTTGACATCGCAGAAGAAATATTTGGATCGAAGTTTGGATTTTACCGGCCCGAAGGAGGGTTTTTTCTCTGGCTGGACGTCGGCGACGGTGTCGAGTCTGCAGTACGGCTCTGGACGAAGGCTGCAATCCGTGTCCTGCCGGGAAAGTTTTTGAGTGTTGCCGACTCAGATGGCGTCAATCCCGGCGATCCATATATTCGAATTGCTCTGGTCTCACCTCCGGAGAACAGTAAAGAGGCTTTAACTAGACTCGCCAATAGCTTATAGAATGTCCGTATGATGTTTAAATCAAAAGGCTCCAAATCGATTTCCCTTTTGCCGAGTGGAAGTGTAGATTTTCTCCACCGACGACTGGTTGAACTAGATCGGAAGAGCGTCGTGGTAGGGAAAGAGTGTAGATCTCGGTGGTCGCCGT
>CALEMG010000318.1 GCA_937910835.1 uncultured Alphaproteobacteria bacterium
GTCAACAGTCTGGGTGGTATCGCCAACGGCTTCCCGAGGGAGGATCATTTCGATATCACCGTGGCGTCAGAAGTGATGGCAATTTTCTGCCTCGCCACCGACCTTGAAGATCTGAAACGCCGCCTTGGCAATATTATCGTCGGTTATACCCGAGAGAAAGAGCCGGTGTTCGCAAAGGATCTCGACGCCCATGGCGCGATGACCGTGCTCCTGAAGGACGCGTTCCAGCCCAATCTCGTCCAGACATTGGAAAATAACCCCGCCTTTATCCATGGCGGACCGTTTGCCAATATCGCCCATGGCTGCAATAGCGTGCTTGCCACTAAGACAGCGCTCAAACTCGCCGACTATGTGGTGACGGAGGCCGGGTTTGGCGCGGACTTAGGGGCCGAAAAATTCCTCGATATAAAATGCCGTAAGGCGGGATTAAATCCGGAAATCGCCGTCGTGGTGGCAACCATCCGCGCACTTAAAATGCATGGCGGCGTAGCCAAGGAAGATCTTGGAAAAGAGAATGTCAAGGCCGTCGCCGACGGCGCGGAGAATCTTTCACGCCATGTCGAGAATTTGAAGAAATTCGGCCTGCCGGTCGTCGTTGCCATTAATAAATTCTCTGCCGATACAGAAGCCGAGGTCAATCAGGTCCGGCAAATCTGCGCCGAACTTGGTGTGGATGCGATTGAATCAGATCACTGGGGCAATGGTGGTGCGGGCGCGGAAGATCTTGCGAAAGCCGTGGTTGCCAAGATTGAGCAGAATGGCAGCAATTACGCGCCGCTCTATAACGACGCCCTGCCGCTCTGGGACAAGGTGCGCACCGTCGCCCAGACCCTCTATGGCGCGCAAGGCATCATTGCCGACAAAAAAGTCCGCGACCAGTTCAAGGAACTGCAAGACGGCGGCTTCGGTCATTACCCGGTCTGTATCGCCAAAACGCAGTACAGCTTCTCTACCGACCCGAACCTCAAGGGCGCGCCCAGCAATCATGTGGTCCCCATCCGTGAGGTGCGCATCTCCGGCGGGGCAGAATTCGTGGTGGCAGTCTGCGGCAATATCATGACGATGCCGGGCCTGCCGCGCGTTCCCGCTGCAAATTCCATAGATGTGAATGAGACGGGCGAAATCGTCGGTCTCTTCTGAGCTATCTTTAAAATCACGCAGAAGGCGTTGAATACGTCACCTTTTCTGCTGAATATACTAAAAAATGTTTGTCTTTTATCGAATCTGAATTAGCGTTTAGACTCTGACGATAAATTTTGCTGGAAGTCACGAATTTGAACAGTGAAACGGAGGCCGCGGGCGCTAAGCACAGAATCGGTTTTTGTCTCTTGCCCGAATTTTCATCGCTTGCTTTCATCTCAGCCGTTGAACCACTTCGGCTGGCCAACCGCCTCAGCAACGAGACGATATATAGCTGGGAATGTTTTTCTATCGACGGCAAACCTGCCGTTAGCTCCGCCGGACTTGAAATTTCGGTTCAGGGGAGCATTTCTGATATGCCCGCACTCCCCACCGTGTTCACTTGCGGCGGGGTGAATATCCAGAAACACACTGAACCGCAGATCATCTCAACCTTGCGGCGTCTGTCTTCTCATGGATCCAGCCTTGGCGCCATTTGCACGGGGCCACATGTGCTCGCCAAGGCAGGGCTTTTAAAGGGATATCGCTGTACCATCCATTGGGAGAATTTGTCGGGCTTTATAGAGGAATTTCCTGATCTCGACATTACCTCCGAACTTTTCGAGATTGATCGCAATCGATATACCTGTGCGGGCGGCACGGCCTCACTGGATATGATGCTGAGCCTGATCGCCAACCAGATGAGCCAGGAACTGGCGCTCGCCGTCGCCGACCAACTCATCTATCATCGTATCCGGGAGGGGACAGAGCGCCAACGGATGGAGCTGCGCGCACGCCTCGGCATATCCCACCCCAAACTGTTGGCGGCCATCGCCTGTATGGAAGACAATCTCGAAGAGCCCTTGAGTTGCAGTGATCTTGCCACCCAAGTCGGTCTCTCCACGCGTCAGCTTGAAAGGCTGTTCCAGAAGTATCTCGACTACTCACCAACGCGCTATTATCTCGGGCTGCGGCTCGACCGGGCGCGCTATTTGCTGACCCAGACCAGTCTGCCGATTATCGAGGTGGCTCTCGCCTGCGGCGTTGTCTCAGCGTCGCATTTCTCAAAGTGCCATCGAGAGCAGTTTGGCCGCACACCAAGCGATGAGCGGCGCGTCCGCCATTAATCCACCGCGTCCACCCGGCTCCGACGTCGACGGCGGCGCCCGCCCTCCGCAGAAGAGGTATCCGAAAGAACCTTTGGCGCAGGTAATTTGACCGCCTTTGCAAGTTCCGGATAAGGCGCAGTCTTGTGAGGAATGGCCATTGCCTCAACGAAATACTGCTGGAATTTCGGCTCAACGGCGGTTTCGATTTTCTCGACCGTTTTCACCTGTTCTTCAATCTCATCGCGCGCGGCATTGTTAAGAAGTGCAATCCGCGCCCCAACCCCCGCCGCATAGCCGACCGCCTGAACCTCGTTCAAGTCGCAATCCGGAATCATGCCGAGTACCATGGCATATTTTGTATCGATATGGCTGCCGAACGCGCCGGTAAGCTGGATACGATCCACCTTTTCTAGATCAAGTTTGTCCATCAGCAGTTTCGCGCCCGCATAAAGTGCCGCCTTCGCGAGCTGGATTGCTCGCACGTCGGTCTGATAAATCTTGATCTCGCTCTCGCCATCGCGAATAACATAGGAAAATGTCCGGCCATCGGCGACCACGCGCGGGCTTTTCGCCGCCATGGCCCCGTCGATTACACCGTCACTGCTTAAAATACCGGCGAGATACATTTCCGCCATCACCTCGATGATGCCCGAGCCACAAATACCGGTGATGCCAATTTTCTTCGTCGCTTCCTCGAACCCCTCCTCATCCGACCAGAGATCGGAGCCGATCACCTTGAAGCGCGGTTCCAGTGTTTCGGGGTCAATGCGCACTCGCTCGATCGCACCGGCTGCCGCTCGCTGACCGCAGGATATCTGCGCTCCTTCGAACGCCGGTCCCGTCGGGGAGGAAGCAGCCAGCAATCGCTCGTTATTACCCAGCACAATCTCCGCATTAGTGCCGACATCGATGATCAAGGTCATCTGTTCCTGCATATGCGGCGCTTCGGAGAGGATGACTGCCGCCGTGTCCGCCCCCACATGCCCCGCGATACAGGGCAGAAAATAGGCGCGGCAATCGGGGTTGGAGATCATGCCTACTTCGCTTGCCCAGACGATCATCCCCGAATTTGTAGCAAGGGCAAAAGGGGCTCCGCCAAGTTCCGTCGGATCAATCCCCAAGAGGAGATGATGCATAATCGGGTTCCCAACAAAGACCGCATTCAGGATATCGTCCGGATCGACTTTCGCCTCGGCCGTCACCTCCGCGATCAGGTCATTGATACCCCCGCGCACAGCCTCAGTCAGCAGGAGTTCTCCGCCGGGGTTCATCATAACATAGGAGACCCGGCGCATCAGGTCTTCGCCATAGCGGATTTGCGGATTCATCATCCCGGCTGAGGCGATCACCGCGCCGGTGGAAAGATCGCACAGATGCATGGCGATGGTGGTAGAGCCAACATCGACGGCAATGCCATAGGCCTGATTATTAAAGCCGGCCCAGATTTTGGTGCTCCGCGTATCGCTATGGACGGCAACGGAGACATTCCAGATCCCTTCCCGCAAGATCCTTTTCATAGCCTAGAGGGTGCGGATAT
>CALEMG010000319.1 GCA_937910835.1 uncultured Alphaproteobacteria bacterium
GCGGCAGGACAACCCCCATGCCGAGCGTATAGATTATCAGCGGCAGGATGACCGCCGCCACCGTGTTAAACCCTGCCCATGCCGCCAATACCATGCTGCCCCCGCCAACGGCGCAAATTATCGCGCCGATACCGACGGAGAAGGAAAGGCCTTTCGCATTTGTCATCTTTGGGCCGAGCAGCGTCCCACTCATAAAACCAAGTACAACGGCCCCGAAAAAATAGCCAAAATTCTCGGCACGCACACCAAGCACCTCAATAAGGACGAGAGGAGAGCCGGAAATAAAGGAGAAAAGCCCGCTAAAACAGAGGCCGCCCGTCAACGCATAGCCCAAAAACTCCCGATGCTTGAGCAAATCCAGAAAGTTCTGGGCGATATGGCTGGGGCGCAGCGCATTGAGGTCTTTTCTCTGTAGAGACTCATCGACAAGCAGCAATGTCACCAGCCCGACGATCAGGGACACAAGGCCGAGCACGAAAAACACCGATTGCCAGCCGTAAAAAGCGGCGATATATCCCCCCATCACCGGCGCAATAGCTGGCGCGAGGCCCATAATCGTGCCCATGCGGGAAAGCTGCTGCGCCGCCTGCTCCCGCTTGAACAAATCGCGCACCATGGCGCGGGGCACGACAATAGCCGCGCAAACGCCGAGCGCCTGGATAAAGCGCAAAATCACCAGCTGATCGATATCAACAGCAAACAGACAGGCAAAACTCGCCACAACATAGATAAACAGCCCCGCGACAATGATCGGTTTGCGCCCGAACCGGTCCGTCAGCGGCCCGTAAATCAGCTGGCATCCGCCAATCCCGAACGTGAAAATACTGAGCGTGAGCTGTACTTCCGCCGCACTTGCGTTAAAAAACTCTGCCAGTTGGGGGAAGGTCGGCAGATACATATCCGTCGACAGGGGCCCAAGTGCCACCGCCGCCGCAAGATACAGCGTAAAGGGAACGGAAGAGGGGGCAAGTCGTTTCATGAAAGGCTTTCGAATGGGGTCGGAAGAGTCATACCCTCTTCATTCATTCAACGCCATACTTATGTAGATCCGACCCATTGCTTTTGAGCCACTTCTTGGCGTGTTCAACGCGCGGGTGAAGCTCGTCCACCAGCGCCCAGAAGGCGGCGGAATGGTTCATATGCCGCAAATGCGCCACCTCATGGGCGACAATATAGCGCATCACATCCTCCGGCATCAGCAGCAAGCGCCAGGAGAAATTAAGCCGCCCGGTCGAAGAACAGCTCCCCCAGCGCGACACCTGATCGCGGAGTGTAATGCCGCTATAGCGGGCATCGATCTTCTCGGCATATTCTGCGGCCCAGACACTAATCTCCGTTTTTGCCATCTTACGGGTCCAGTCCTTCATCCGGCGCGGCAGATGTTCTTCCCCGCCCGCGACATAGATACGTCCATCCTCCGCCCAGACAAAGCCGCGTTGGTCCGGGGCGTGGGTGATCCGGTGAGGCCGACCCAGAAGGGGCAGCATGACGCCATCGCGAAATGGCACAGTTTCTGGTATCCTGTTGATATTGCTGGAAATCCAGTCGATTTCCTGACGCAGAAATATCATGCCCGCCTTGAGCGAAGCGCGCTTTGGCAACAGCAGAACAACACCCCGCCGTGGATCGATCCGGAGCTTGATCCGCGTCGCGCGGGGAGATCGTTTCACTTCGATCGGGATGCGGCGGCCCTCACAGACGAGGTGCGGCGACGTCCCTGTCACCAGTTCCAGATTGCGGCGATCAGCCGACATCTTCATCGGGCCAATCGACGATATGATCCTCAAGATCACCCGCGCGTCGCTCCGAAATGGCGCGGCCACGCACCGATATACCCGCCTGATGAACGGTATCAGGGTCGCCAGAGAGGAGCGGGTGCCACCAGGGAAGAGATTTCCCCTCCGACAGAAGACGATAGGCACAGGTTTTCGGCATCCAGCGCAATTTCGGGATAATATCCGGAGTCAGGGTAATGCAATCGGGCACGAGGCGAGAACGCTCTGGATAGCGGGTGCAGCGGCAGTTCCCAAGATCAAGCAGGCGACAGACGACGTCGGTATAGGCAAGTTCGAGCGTATCCTCGTCCTCCAACTTGAGCAGACAGCATTTACCGCAGCCGTCGCAGAGGGATTCCCACTGCGTCGCCGTCATGTCTTCAAGCGCGACGGTCTCCCAGAATGGTTTCTCGCTCACTCCACCTTAGGCCTTTTTCGCTGGTTGACGCCGCGCCCGTGTTGCCGGTTTGGCCGCTGCCCGAGGTTTGCGGGCAACCGGTGTCTTGGCGGACTTTACCGTTGCCGACGCAGAAGCCGCCTTTGCGGGCGTGGTCTTCTTGGGCGTCGTTTTGGCAGGGGGCGGAGATGCTTTAGCCGTTACCGGTTTGGCCGCAGACGCCTTCGATGCCTTGGGCGTCGGTTTCTTGCCGTTCATCGTTTTCGACGGTGCCGCCTTTTTCGCAGCGGGTTTTGGCGCGGGGGCTTTTCTTGCGGTAGGCTTAGCTGTAGCAGCTTTTGCGGCTGCGGGTTTCGCCGGAGCAGATTTCGCCGCGCCGTTCGCTTTCGATTTTTCTGACACCAGAGCCAACCGGGCGCGGTTGCGCGGCTCTTGGTTGAGGATGAAATCGCTGATACGCGGGGCAATCTCGCTATTGAACTTACTGCCGTTAAAGACGCCGTAATGACCGACGCCCTTTTGCTCGTAGTGGGCTTTCATGCTGTCTGGCAAATTGCTACAGATATCATGCGCAGCCACGGTTTGACCGATGCCTGAAATATCGTCTAGCTCCCCTTCAACCGTCATCAGCGCGGTTTTCTTGATCAGGTCCGTTCGGACAGGCCGGTCACCGCGATACATCATCTCGCCCTTGGCAAGCGCCTGTTTCTGGAACACGGTCTCGATCGTCTGCAGGTAATATTCCGCCGTAAGGTCCATCACCGCGTTATATTCAGCGTAAAAGGCGCGGTGTCTATCTGCATTGTCGCCATCACCCTCAACCAGGTGATCAAACTGTTTCATATGGGCTTCCATATGGCGGCCGAAATTCATGCTGACAAATCCGCTGAGCTGCAAAAAGCCGGGATAGACGCGGCGGAACGCGCCGGGATAGCCGAGCGGGACATGATTGATCACCGTATGCTCGAACCATTCGATGGAGTGGGTCATCGCCAGCTTGCAGGGCTCCGTCGGGTGACGGCGAGTATCGATGGGGCTGCCCATCAGGGTCATGGACAGCGGCACATTCGGGTTATTGTCTTCCGACATCAGCGCAACAGCGGCCGTGACCGGCACACCGGGCTGGCAAACCGCCATGACATGGGTGTCGGGGCCGAGGATGTCGATATAGTCGATGATATAATCAATATAGTCATCCAGATCGAACCGCCCCTCGTAAACGGGGACATTCGCCGCATCCCGCCAGTCGGTGATATAGACATCATGATTTGGCATCATCGTCTCGACCGTGCCGCGGAGCAGTGTCGCGAAATGGCCGGACATCGGCGCCACGATCAGCAACTTCGGGTCCTTGCGGGTCGTATCCCGCTTGAAATGCTTGAGCTGGCAGAATGTTTTGCGGTGGAGAATTTCCTCCGTCACTGCCACGGTACGCATATCAATCTTGGTCGAGGTCAGGCCAAAGGCAGGCTTGCCATGATATTGCGTGGTTTCCGAGAATAGGTCGAATCCAGCAGCCATGGTTTGTGCGGGCGCCGTTTCGGACATCGGGTTGAACGGACTCTTCAGAATCTGAGAGTAAAATTGTGCGGCCATCCGTACAGGTGAAAGCGCCATTTTTTGCATTTCATTGAACTGGTAAAGCACGTCGTACTCTCCTACATTAACAAAAACCACTATGTTGGTTTCTGATGGGTTTCTCTGCGCCGAGTTTCGCTGCAGTGCAACATAATATATGAAAAATCGGCGTAATGTCAGTATTTTTTGCGATATTATAGATAATTGATTAATAATCTGCTGCGGCTCTGTGGGGATTGTGACACAGGTATTTTGTGTAAGGAATGACTTAATGCGTTTCTACTTGCTTGTTTTCTTAACAGTTTTTCTGATTATCCCGCCCACTTATGCCCAGTCCATCCTGGGAGAAGATGCCGTCTTTCAAAGCGCAGATCGGGGCGATTCCGCAGCGGTGGAAGAATATCTTCTGACCGGCAACAACCCGAATGCCCGTGATTTGAAGAAAATTCCGCTACTGCATCACGCATCGATTGCCGGTGTGCCGATGACTGTAAGCGTGCTGATCCGCAATGGCGACCAGGGCGACATCCCTGATCCATTTGGCAATACCGCCCTGATGCAGGCGGCCGCCTATGGATCTACTGCCGCCGCAAAAATCCTGATCGAGGCGCGCGCAGATATTGACGAAGAAAACCAGCAGGGGGAGACCCCGTTGATCAAGGCGGCCAAGACCGGCCATAAGGAGGGTGTGAAACTTCTGCTTGAAAAGTGTGCTACGCTGGATCTTACGGATTTCACCGGACGGACGGCCCTGGATCATGCGAAACAGAACCGCCATCCGGATGTTGTGCGCCTGCTGTCCGCGGCGTCCGAAGAATAAGGGCTTACTCGATACTTGGCCTCTGCCGCCGTTAATGCAGTCTATAAGCCATCGGCTAGCGCATTCGATACCGTTCTGTCGATAACGATTTGCAGCGAGGTGACCGGCTTACCATAGTAGGACTCGTTGGAATCCGAGTGCGATGACAGGATCGAGCCTTCCACAGACGCACCGATAAAGAGACCCTTCGAAATCGCGAAGGAGAAGACATCCACCTTCAGATTTGTCGTGGTTGAGGCGCCAAGCGGCGTCCCCACCGGGCCGACGGCCGCGCGCAAATCCCCGCCGAGCTTAACCTGATAGTCGATAATGGCTTTAAGGCCCTTGTCTGTCATGATTACCAGCACCAGCTCATTCGCCTGCGCGCCGAACTGCAACCCGATGCTGCCCTGACCCATCCTGTAAAAGGCTGGTGAGGACCATTCCCCGGCTTCATTCTTGCCCAGAAGAACACCACTTCCGCCCGCGCCGCCCACAAAGAAGCCGGCTTTCAGCACTTGCGGGAAGACAACAACACCCTTGGCAACCGCGAGCAATTTACGGAACTGCTCCATTTCCGACTGTGCCGCGCCATTAGTAATGGTGAATTTCGCTTTTTCGACCAGTTGATCCTGCGCTTCACCTGCTTGGGCGAAATTGCCGGTCCCAGCCCCCAGGAGGAGTGCGCTTGCACCTACGAGAGAGAGGAATTTTCGGCGACTTGCCCTGAATGTCATCTGCATCTTTTTAATCCTTTTTGACTCATCGTTGGAAAACAGGATACTGATATAGATTAGGGCATCAATGATGGCATTAATATGTCGAATAATCTTCTGAAAAATAAACCTGCGCGTGAAACAGTGAATATGGCAGAAAATGCGCCCCTGATGTCCACTCCCAGCATTGAATCCGACGCCATCCACCTCGCCGAAAGCGGGATGCGCCTGAAAACACTGGTCTATATCCGCTGGCTGGCCGTGCTGGGACAGGCCCTGACGGTGATCGTCGTCTTTTTCGTCTTCGACTATGATCTACCGCTTCTGCCCGTCGCCCTGTTAATTGGCGCAAGCGCCATTCTCAACCTGCTGGTCAGCCTCAACCGCAAGCCCTCGGCGCGGTTACCGAACCGAGGCGCGCTTCTTTACCTGTTCTATGATATCCTGCAACTCGCAGGGCTACTCTATTTTACCGGCGGCCTTTCAAACCCCTTTTCGGTGTTGTTCCTGGTGCCGGTCACCATTTCCGCGACCAACCTCACACGACAGGGGACCTTTTTCCTCGGTGTGACGACGCTCGCCTGCATTACCTTCCTTGCGCTCTTTTATGAACCTCTGCCACTGCCTGAAGGATCATTGATCCTCTCCAACATCTATATTCTGGCGATCTGGGCCGCGTTGGTGCTCGGGACGGCGTTTCTTTCCGGTTATGCCTGGCTGATCGCTGCGGACTCACGGAAAATGTCGGACGCGCTCACCATCGCTCGGGCAGAGCTCGCCCGCGAACAGCAACTCTCCGCCGTGGGCGGGATCGCCGCAGCCGCCGCCCATGAGCTCGGCACTCCGCTCAACACCATCCTGCTGGTATCGGAGGAACTGAAACAAGCTTTGCCAGAGGGAAGCGATACTGCGGAAGACGCCGCCTTGTTATATGATCAGGCGAAAAAATGCGCCGAGGTGCTGGCGCAACTTTCCAAGGGGCCGGAGACGGAGCGTTTTATCACAGATTCCGCCCATCATAATTTCCTCGCACTGGATAACCTCTTCTCGCTGGTCACGGAAAAGTACAAGGACAGCGACAAGCATTTCGTCATTCAGACCCATGGAGAGCCCACCGATATCCCCCGGCTGTTCCTGACGGCGGAGCTGCGCCACGGGCTTGGCAACCTGATCAGCAATGCCGCGGAGTTTGCCGCCGACAACGTGACCATAGACCTTTACTGGAATGATAATCTGGTGCGGGCGGAAATCCGCGATGACGGCCCTGGCTTCTCCGAGGAAGTCCTCGATCGGCTGGGAGAGCCCTATATGTCAACCCGGCGCGGGCGCGGTGGCATGGGTCTTGGCGTTTTCATCGCCGATATGCTGATCAAACGAAGCGGCGGAGAGCTTAACTTCCGTAACCAAAGGGATAGCGGAGCGATTGTGGAAATTCTCTGGTCGCGGCGGGAGCTTGAAAAATCTGATCCTTTCAGTAGTTAGAAAATATGCTAATCTGTTTTGGACAGCTTGTTTATTAAGGTGTGGAAGTAAAAGAGCGGGAAATGGATGACAAAAAGTCACTCCTCATCGTGGACGACGATGAGATTTTTCTGAACCGGCTTGGCCGTTCGATGGAGCGTAAAGGTTTCACCCCGATGCTTGCTAATTCGGTGGCTGAAGGCAAGAGATGCGCCACACAAGCCGCCCCAGATTATGCCGTTGTTGATCTTCGGCTTCAGGATGGCAACGGGCTTGAGGTGGTTGAAGCCATTCGCAAGGTGAATGAAGATGCCAGCGTCGTCATGCTGACCGGCTATGGAAATATCGCTTCCGCCGGTGCGGCGGTGAAGGCTGGTGCCATCGACTATCTTGCCAAACCGGCCAATGTTGAAGACATCGTCAATGCCTTGCTCGCGGACAAGGACGCCATGCCGACGCCGCCGGAAAACCCAATGTCCGCCGACCGTGTCCGCTGGGAGCATATCCAACGCGTTTATGAACTTTGCGATCATAATGTTTCGGAGACGGCCCGCCGGCTGAACATGCACCGGCGCACCCTGCAGCGCATCATGGCAAAACGCTCCCCGCAATAGCCGGAATGGATCAGATAATTCCCAAAAGTACCTTGATCTGCGGCGATGCAGCCACGGAAATGGCGAAATTCAAGGCGGAAAGCGTCGATCTGATCATCGCCGACCCACCCTATAACCTCGGCAAAAACTACGGCAACAATATCGACCTGAAAGACCGCGCGGAATATCAGGCCTTTAGCGAAAGCTGGCTGACGGAGGCCGTGCGCCTGTTAAAACCCGGCGGATCGCTCTATTGCTTCATGGGCGTCAAGTTCATCGCCCGACTCTATCTGTTGCTGGAAGAAGACTTTAATCTCACGCCGCAGGGCTGGATCACCTGGCATTACACGCAAGGCATGGGCCGAAAAAAGGGTTTTTCTCCGCGTCATGAGGATATTCTCTGGTTCTCGAAGGGCGACGACGCACGCTTTAACCTCGATGACGTGCGGGTACCGCAGAAATATTACCGCAAGCGTAATAATATGGCCGGCGCAAACCCGGGCGATGTCTGGCAGTTCAGCCATGTGCATTACTGCGCGGCGGAACGGCTGCCTCACCCCACGCAAAAACCCGAAGCATTGCTTGAACGGATTGTAAAAGCTTCTTCCAACCCCGGGGATGTGGTGCTGGATCCGTTTCTGGGGAGCGGCACGACGGTGCGGGTCGCCAATGTGCTCGGTCGCGCCACCACCGGCATTGAGATCAACCCCGACTATATCGAGATGTCCAAAGCCCGCCTGAAAGCCCCGTTTGAAGCCTTCGACAGCACCGACCCGCGCGCCGCGCGCACCTCAAAAGACCTCCCGAAGGAGCCGTCCGTTTGATAGCGTGGCAACTCCGTATTTGCAGGGGCGGCGAGATTATATTATGACCAGTACACTTCATTCTATTCAAGGCGAGGCATTTTGGATCCGCTAGATTATTTTAACCGCGAGCTGGAAGACCATGGCGAGGTGCTGGCAAAAAGCCACGCGGCGCTCGCCGAACCATTCCAGGAGATGCTGAACCTCTGGGTCACCGCCATTCAGAATGGCAACAAGATCTTCTTCTTTGGTAATGGCGGCAGCGCGGCGGACGCGCAGCATCTGGCGGCTGAGCTTGTCATCCGCTTTGTTGAGGATCGCAAACCCATCGCCGCCATCGCGCTCAATACCGATACGTCTGCGCTGACCGCCGGGGCCAATGATCTTGGCTTCGAGGAGGTGTTTGCGCGCCAGATCGATGCGCTGGGTAAGCCCGGCGATGTCGCTGTTGGCATTACCACCTCAGGCACCAGCCCGAATGTAGTGAAAGCCCTCATACTCGCGCGCGAAAAGGGATTAGTCACGACGGCCTTCACCGGGCGGGACGGCGGACGGATGCCGGAACTTGCCGATGTTTCCCTGATCGTGCCCGCACAATCCACCCGGCGCATACAGGAAATGCATATCACCTTCGGGCATATGCTCTGCGGCGCCCTTGAACAATCGTTGAAACTGGTCTGAATTGCATGGAAAATCGCATCCCTTTGCTTGATATTCTCGACAAAGCCGCCTCAATCGAAGCCTTGGTGATCGGCGATGTGATGCTGGACCGTTTCGTCTATGGCAGTACTGCGCGCATCTCGCCCGAGGCGCCGATCCCGATCTTGAGCATCACGCATCAATCACAGATGCTGGGCGGCGCGGGCAATGTGGTGCGCAATATCGCCTCCCTCGGCGGGAAAGCGCAGCTGATCTCCGTCGTCGGGGAAGACCCGGAAGGTCGCGAGATTGAAGGTATTTTCGCCACGCAAGGCGCCACGACACCTCATCTGGTGAAATCGGTCGGTCGGCCGACCACGGTAAAAACCCGCTTTATCGCCGATGGACAGCAGCTCCTGCGCAGCGATCATGAGGCGACCCACCAGCTACAACCGCAAACCGCCGGAAATGTCCTTAAAGCCTTTCAAGGCGCGGTTAAAAACGCCGATATCATTGTTCTTTCTGACTATGCGAAGGGGGTTCTCTCCGATACCGTTCTGCGGCAAGTCATCGCCTATGCGAAGGAAAAGGACATCCCCATCATTGCCGATCCGAAGTCAACGGACTTCAGCCGCTATGCGGGCGTTACCCTGCTCACCCCGAACCGCAAAGAGATGATCGCGGCAAGCGGGATGCCCTGCGGCACTAATTATGAGGTGGAGCAGGCGGCGCGGTCGATCTTATCAAAAGCCGGGGTTTCCGCCATTCTTGTCACCCGGTCCGAGGCAGGCATGAGCCTGATCACCAAGGACGAGGCCCATCATATCGCCGCCGAAGCGCAGGAGGTTTTCGATGTCTCCGGCGCGGGCGACAGCGTCATTGCGGCGCTCGCCATCGCATTTGCTGCCGGGGCGTCCCTTGCCGACGCCGCGCGGATCGCCAATCTGGCCGGCGGGATCGCAGTGTCCAAATCCGGGACTGCGGCTGTTACCAAGGCAGAAATAAAACAGGCCCTCCATAGCCAGGAAATCGGCGATATGGACGCGAAGATCGTCAATCTCGACATGGCGCTCGAGCGGGTGATGAACTGGCGCTCCCGCGGGCTTAAAGTCGGCTTTACCAACGGCTGCTTCGACCTGGTGCATCCGGGGCATATCTCCCTCATGCGGCAGGCCCGCGCCGAATGTGATCGGCTGATCGTCGGGCTCAATACCGATGACAGCATCCGACGGCTTAAAGGCGAGGGACGGCCGGTCACGAACGAGAATTCCCGCGCCATCGTGATTGCGGGCCTTACGGACGTGGATCTCGTCGTCCCCTTCAATGATGACACCCCGATCAAGCTGATTGAGGCGATCAAGCACGAAGAGCTCACCAAGGGCGCGGGTTACACCAAGGAAACGGTTGTCGGCGCGGAGATTGTCGAGGCTTATGGCGGGCGGGTGCATCTCGCGTCCTTAAAAGAGGGGTTCAGCACCACCGGCACGATTGAGCGTCTGCTCGCCGCCAAGAAAGAGGCGTAAAACATGGGAAATCTGATCCTGGTGACCGGCGGCGCGGGCGTTATCGGCTCCAATATTGTGGCGGCGCGCTCGGAACGGGGCGAGAATATCATCGTCTGCGAC
>CALEMG010000320.1 GCA_937910835.1 uncultured Alphaproteobacteria bacterium
TTCGTGCCGCTATGTCGCGTATGGAGTCCATTCTTTTTCCCTTCATATCTCGTTTTACAGTGTTATGTTATAATATAACTCTCTCGCTTCTTCGCAACCCGAAACTTGAAATTTGACCCTCCATGACACGTTGTCTTTTCCGCCTTATCATTCTGTTCCTGCTGCCCGCGAGCGCTCTTGCCAGTGAAAAAGGTGTCGTGATCGCGACGATCAAGCCGCTACATTCCCTGGTTCAAGGCGTAATGGGCGATATTGGGGAAGCAACGCTTCTTATCACCGGCATCGCGTCGCCGCACGGGTTTTCGCTTAAACCATCACAGGTTAGCGACCTGCAGGATGCCGCTGCGGTCTTCTATATAGATGAAGCGTTTGAAAGTTTTCTGAAAAATGCGCTGTCGTCCCTGCCCGAGGGGGTGCGCAAGGTTTCGCTTTCCCACGCGGAGGGGGTGAAACTTCTTGAACGGCGCGAGGGCGGCGCCTGGGACGATCACGAACATGAGCACGGCCATAGCCACGCCCATAGTGATGACGATGAAGACGACGATGACCATGATCACAATGGCCACGATGATCATGACGATCACGGCACAGAGGCGGACAACCTGCATCTGTGGTTGGACCCGGAGAATGCCATATATATAACCCGTGCCGTCGCCAAAGAGCTGGGCCGCCGCTATCCAGAGAACCGGACGGTTTATAAGGCGAATGCGGAAAAACAGATCGCCCGACTTAACGAGTTGGACGCGGAACTGCGCGCGCGCCTCGCCCCGTTACAGGGCAGGCCCTATATCGTTCTGCATGACGCCTACCCCTATTTCGAGGCGCGCTATAATCTTAAGGCGGTAGGCTCCCTCACCCTGGAGCCGGACGCCCCGGCAAGCGCGAAACGGCTGAAAGAGATCCGGGCGAAAATACAGGAAACCGCTGCCGTCTGCATCTTCCGGGAACCGCAGTTCGATGACCGGCTCTTACAAACGGCGGCAGAAGGATTCCCGGTCAAACTTGGAGTTCTCGACCCGATCGGGGCTGATCTGGAACCGGGAGCAGGGCTCTACATCAAGCTGATGAACGCTTTGGCAGACAATCTGATGGATTGCCTGATGGACTAGAGGGCGGAACGCGGTTCCCCGCCTTATTTAGCGCAATCGATGCAGACGGTCGTGTAGGGCAATGCCTCAAGGCGGGCTTCGCTGATTTCCCCGCCGCAGGAGGAGCAAACCTCGTAGTTCCCGGCTTCAATCCGTTCCAGTGCCGCTTTGATCATTTCGATTTCGCGGATCACTGTTTCTTCCATCCGCTCGTCAACCTCATCGCCTTCGCGTTCAAGCGCCTGCTCTCCGAAGGAAGCGCTGTGGGCGCCGCGCAGCCGTTGCTCAATGGCTTCCAGCCGCTTGACCTCCTCGGCTAACATATCCCGTAATTGCGTTTCGGCTGCTTTAATATCCACGGATCACCCTCCTGAAAAACTCGTTATGCCTCAAAACTATTTTCTTGCACAGATAATAACATTGATATGGATCAAAGAGAAACTGCAAGCTCGATAGAAGGCTCCGCCGAATTTGACAGCAGATTTCGGATAGTTTTAGCGGACGAGAAGTGACATTGTGGTGCCATCGGATTTTCCGTTTATGAGGGAAAAGAATGTCGTTGCGTGCCTGGATCATATTGCTTGTTCTTTCGTTTCTCTGGGGCGGCACCTTTTTCTTTATCGAGCTGGCGCTTGTGGATTTCACACCCTTCACCATCGTCTGCCTGCGGGTGTTGCTCGCCGCGGTCGCACTGTTTACTTATCTCAAGCTAAAGGGCGAGGCGATCCCCCGCGATCTTCAGCTCTGGGGGATATTTCTGGTGATGGGACTTCTCAATAATATCATCCCCTTCAGCCTGATTGTCTGGGGCCAGACGCACATTACAGGCAGCGTCGCCTCAATCCTGAACGCCACAACGCCGCTCTTTGCGGTCATCCTCGCGCATTTCCTCACGGCGGACGAGAAACTCAACCGTCACAAGTTTCTGGGCGTGCTGATTGGTTTTGGCGGCGTGGTGGTGATGATGCAGCCGAGCCTCACGGAGGGGTTCAGCTTTGAAAGCATCGGGCAGCTCGCCATTCTCGGGGCGGCGCTTTCCTATGGATTCGCTGGAATCTGGGGCAAGCGCCTGAAGGAGACTTCGGCCCTCGTCAACGCGTTCGGGATGCTCGCCTGTTCCAGTGTGATCATGCTGCCCGTGGCGCTGATTGTGGATGAACCTTTCGCGGCCAGCCCCGACTGGATCAGTATTTCCGCCGTCGTCGCGCTCGCCCTGTTCGGCACCGCGCTCGCCTATATTCTCTATTTCCAGCTTCTCGCGCTGGCCGGCGCCGTCAATCTGTTGCTCGTCACCTTCCTGTTCCCGGTAACCGCGCTCCTCCTCGGTGTATGGATTCTCAATGAGGCCATCCACCCCCTCGCGCTTGGCGGCACGGCAGTTATCTTCGCCGGTCTTGCCCTGATCGACGGGCGCCTCCTAGCGCTGTTCAGAAACGTAAAAAAGGTGTGAATTTCTTCGCGCCTTTTCTATTTCGTTTTTTCTTCAACTGATTTTTCTTGATTGTAACTAAGCAATCCTTTTATTTCTTCGTAAATAGGTCCTCTAAGTAAAAACCCTACAATCAAGACAATAATAACGGCGTAAATTCCGGCATGAATCTTTAGCTTTTCTATTTTTTGATCGGCGTCTGATATCTTTTTGGATAATCCTTGAAGAGAATGCAATTCACCGGGAATAGCATTTATCATACTTGTAGGGATAGATTCATAGCCGGGGTTTTTTCTTTTATATTTATCCGATTGCGTTTCCGAAAGGTCGGCGATCCACAATGCAAAAGCCTCATCACCTCTATCTAGGTCGATCGGTACAGGACCAGCATTAAAAACAGAAAAACCCAATCTACCTTTGTACCCTGGATCTACATGAAAGCCTGATACATTTACGAGACCTTTAAATTTGATGCCGGCTTTCATGGATATAAAGCCAATAGCGTAGTGCGGGATTGATATTAATTCTTCCGTAAGAAGAAACGCGAATTGGCCCGGAGGAATGGAAAACGAGTCTTTTTCATTAAGCTTAACTTTCGTCTTACCATGTGGATTGGAAGAAAAAGCATCGGGAGTTACGTACTGCTCTGGCCCAATACGTAGCTCGTAAGCCGCATTCGCTATCGGTTTTTCGCTCGGATTCTCAATAATATCCTTCAAATTATCAAAAAGCTTTTGACCACTCCAAAAAGCCATGCATCCCCCTCCGCATACGACACGTGATAACTAACGATTATGAAAGATGTTTCTTTCTTTCACCGTAGCAAGCCGTTTGCGCGTTTCCTTCGGCAAATCAAGGTCGAGAGTACTGCTTTGTTTCATCACCAGATACAGGATACTTTTGGCACAACTAGTCATTTCCTGCCTAAAGGGATAAGGCTCAAGATGGTCCACAGACTCGCAGGCTTTAGCCAACCTACCTGTTGTTTCAACGAATGACAGGACAAACGGAAGCCGGTCATTTTCGTCTGTTTTATAACGATCATAACCGATCAATTCTCCACCATCCGTCATTTTGTCAGCATTTGCCCCTAAATCAACATTTAGAGTGTTTGCGGTCGCAAGCGTAATAATGAAGCTATCCACAATTGCCTGACAAAATTTTTCATTATCCGATAACCGTAGCGCTTCCACGAAATACCCGCTGTATTTTGCAAAATGCAGCGCGTAGTGGTTCATTCGCTGATGAACATTGAGAATACAAATGTCCCGATGATATTTACTATCATGCTCCAACTGCTCTTTTTGCAAATCAAAAAGCTCACTCGCAACATCGCGTTCGGGTATCAGATTTAAGACATTATTCATCCTCAAGCCTCCTATACCGCTTCCAGAGCTTTTTTCGCATCCAACACTTCTTTATGCAAGGATGCCAACTCAATCATAAAAACAAATGACATTTGCCCGGATCCATCCAGTGTCTCTAGTATTTCATTACTATGTTTAAGAAATACTTTTTCCCCATCAGTTACCAGATACTGTGACGGTATTGTTTCTGGCGTTATCCCAGGATGATGTTTTTTAATCGCATTCAGAGCCGTTTTTATTCGGGCAACCGACACCCCCAACGATAACAGTTTTGCTAGCGCACGCAAAATAACGATATCCCCAAAGCTATATTGACGTGCTCTTCCTCTACCCGGGTTATGGCCCGTAGACGGCGTCAAAATGCCACTACGACACAAATAATTCACCATACTGACGGTTAATCCGCTCAATCGTGACGCTTGTCTAACAGTATATGTGTCAACAGTTCCCATATATATAGTCTAGCTCATAACTATATATAAAGCTAGAAAATCTGAATATTGTTTCCACACGGAAAAAGCAATTGTCTTTGCGAGCATCGCCCTGATCGACGGCCGGATTCTCACCCTGTTCCGCAAACCAAAAAAAGCCTGACCCTTGCGATCTAAATTGCTAAAATTAATCGTCAGAATATAAGAAACGGGAGGGGTTGTGATGTGGCCGGACGAGAGACTACTTGATCTGCTTCAAATCGAAGTGCCGATTATCCAGGCCCCTATGGCCGGGGCCAACGGCTCGGCGCTGGCGATTTCGGTAAGTGAGGCGGGCGGTCTGGGGTCTCTTCCCTGCGCCATGTTAAACGAAGATCAGATGCGCGCCGAGGCGGGCGTCATTCGCCAGCAAACCGCAAATCCTTTCAGCATGAATTTTTTCTGCCATACCGCCGTTGCACCGACGCCGGAGCAGCAGGCGACCTGGACGGCACAGCTCGCGCCTTTCTATACGGAATACGGACTTGACCCGTCCGACATTGCGCCCGCCTCCATCCGTCGTGCGTTTGATGACGGCATGTGTGAACTGATCGAGGATATTAAGCCAAAAGTGGCCAGTTTTCATTTCGGTCTGCCTGAAGCGTCCCTTCTTGCACGGGTTAAGGCGACGGGTGCGCGAGTTATTTCCAGCGCGACCACGGTTGAGGAGGCCCGCTGGCTTGAGGCGAACGGCTGCGATGCGATTATCGCGCAAGGCTATGAGGCGGGCGGTCATCGCGGTATGTTCCTGACCAAAGACGTGACCGCGCAGGCAGGCAGCATGGCGCTTTTGCCGCAGGTTGTTGATGCCGTGAAAGTGCCGGTTATCGCGGCCGGTGGTATTGCCGATGGTCGGGCCATCGCGGCGGCCTTTGCCTTGGGCGCCGCTGGCGTGCAAATCGGAACGGCCTATCTGTTTACGCCACAGTCCCTGATCAGCGATGTCCATCGCGCTGCGCTTCATCAGGCAAAGGATGACCAGACCGTCCTGACAAATGTATTCTCCGGGAAGCCTGCGCGCGGGCTGATCAACCGGGTAATCCGGGAAGTCGGTCCAATCTCTGACAAGACCCCGCCCTTTCCGACCGCCGGGGCCGCCCTCGCGCCCCTGAAAGCCAAGGCGGAAAAAGCCGGATCGGGTGATTTCACCTCGCTCTGGGCAGGGCAGGCGGCATCGCTTGCGCGCGATATGGATGCCGGAGACCTCACTCGGGCGCTCGCGGCGGACGCCCTAAAGCGCATGAAACAGCTGGCAGGCACATAGAGAAAGTTTGACATTCCGGTAATTTAGCGTATAAGCCCCTGCATTGCCGAAGCGATACCAGAAGAGTGTCGCGTTGCAGCCTTTCGCATGGTGCTAATTTAGAGAACAAACAATTAGTCTATCGAAACCCAATCCTGAAACAGCAATAAACATGATGCGATCGAGGAACTCGACCGACTGTTTGTTTTTGCGCGAGTTTTAGACGCGGGCACTGCAACAGGCCTCATAAAAACTGGAAAGTAACTAAAGTAATGACAAAATTTACAGACCTCGGTCTGAACCAATCCGTCCTTCGGGCGATTAAAGAAGGCGGTTATGAAACCATGACACCAATCCAGAAGCAGGCGATTCCCGCCGTTCTGGATAACAAGGACCTGATCGCGATCGCACAGACCGGCACCGGGAAAACCGCCGCCTTCTCGCTTCCCCTGATCCAGAAACTCCTGACCGGCGAAGGCAAGCGCACCGCAAAGGGCGCCCGCTCCCTGATCCTCGCGCCAACGCGCGAACTTGCGATACAGATTTCCGAGAATGTCCGCGCCTATGGCAAATATCTGCATCTTAAAAGCACCCTCATCTATGGCGGTGCGGGGGCCAAACCACAGATCAAGGCGATGGCCGCCGGTGTCGATATCCTGATCGCGACGCCGGGCCGCCTGCTCGATTTGATGAACCAGCGGCATGTCAATCTTGGCAATGTCGAGTTTCTGGTACTGGACGAGGCCGACCGGATGCTCGATATGGGCTTTATTCGCGATATCCAGAAGATCATCGCGCAATTGCCGAAGGCGCGCCAGACCCTGCTCTTCTCCGCGACCATGCCGACATCGGTTGAAAAGCTCGCGAACAGCATTCTCCAAAACCCCCTCCGCATCGAGGTTGCCCCGGCGGCAACAACAGCGGAAAAGGTCGACCAGCATGTGCTGATGGTGCCGAAGGGTCGTAAGCGCGAACTGCTCGCCCATGTGCTGAAAGACGAAAGTCTGAGTCGTGTGCTGATATTCACCCGCACCAAGCATGGCGCGAACCGCGTCTCACGTCAGCTCGAACAGCTCGGCATCTCCTCTGCCGCCATTCACGGAAACAAGTCGCAGAATGCGCGCCAGAAGGCGCTCAATGATTTCCGCGCCGGCGACACACGCGCCCTTGTGGCGACGGATGTGGCCGCGCGCGGGATTGATGTCGACGGCGTCACCCATGTGATCAATTTCGAGATTCCGAACGAGCCCGAAAGCTATGTCCACCGGATCGGCAGGACGGCCCGCGCCGGCGCGACGGGGGCGTCTCTCTCCTTCTGTGATCATGAGGAGCGCGCTTATCTTAAGGATATCGAGAAGAGCATCCGCCAGCCCGTCCCGGTGTTGGAGGATCATCCCTTTCACGCGGAAGGCATCGCCCCTGCCCCGGCAGGCGAGGAAAGCAAGCCCGCGAATAACGGACGCGGACGCCGTGGCGGCGGAAACCGCCGCTCCTCAGGCTCCGGCAATCGGCAAAATAATGGTGACGGCCGCTCTGGCGCACCAAAATCCCGGAACGCCGGATCGGGCGCGGCAAAACCGCAGCGCAGCGGATCGGGCAAAACTCGCTCCCGCAACCGCCGCCCCCAACGCACCGCAGCGTGAGTTAGCTGAAAAGAGAAAGACAACAATTAAAGAATAGGTATAGTCGAATATGTAAGCCAACTTGATTCATGGACGATGATGCTCATTCTAGAAGATCTGACCGAGGAACAAATTTTTGGCATGTCAGAAGACGATGTGCGGGCTGTAATCATTGATCGAGTTTTATTGCACCTTGGATATAATCATACCGGACCATATTTTACTCGTAGGGGAGAGTTGCTCCGATATCCATATGTTCAAATTGGTCGCAAGGGTAAGAACGATGTG
Source organism: uncultured Alphaproteobacteria bacterium (assembly GCA_937910835.1). Lineage (GTDB taxonomy): Bacteria > Pseudomonadota > Alphaproteobacteria > Sneathiellales > Sneathiellaceae > Sneathiella. The sequence continues at coordinate 7,508 of CALEMG010000320.1, forward strand.
GAACTGCGAGGTTTTCTTGATTACCGCTGTGGAATAGATGGAAGACGCGGTAGTTTTATAATCGAAGCAAAACGTGGAAACCACAACCTTAGTCAAACTGACTTTGACCAAGCACACTCTTACGCAGCCCATCCTGAAGTGCGTGCTCAATATTTTGTCTTAAGCAATGGCCGAAGATTCGATATTTATGAAACATTGGCAGGGCCGACGGCAAAACCGATTATCTCGCTATCTTTTCCGGAAATTAGAGAAAATTTCTTTCTGATAGAAAACATTCTCTCGCCTCAGCGACTTCGAAAGCACTGTGAGCGCACATACGACATGGGCAAAAGCATCACACAAGACTTCGGGTCGCGGGTTGAGATTGTTAACGGCGTATTCAGAACAGAAAATTTGAATTTCTATTTTGATTGTGCTCCTGATGACCCAGATAAAGTCGCACTGGAAAATAACCCAGTGTTTCTTGGTGAGTTGAAATATGGCGCAGAGCGAGCCTTGATGAATCAACCTGTGAAATCTGGATATTGTGCACGAGATGAGGACGGAAGAATTTTTGCGTTTCTGGAAGTCGGTTCAGCTGATCCAAAAAACGAAAAATCTATCGCGGCGATGGGAATTGATAAGATCCTCATCTTTTCAAATGCCGAAACAGTTTCAAGCGATGAGAATGAACCAACTATCTTTGAAACGCTCACGGAAACAAATGTTCCCGCCGGAACAGAAGTTTATGTTAGCAACTCAGACGAGCCCGTCCCAATTGACGCCCCAATCGATATGGAAGTCTTTTTTAAATGTATTGGATATGTCGATGCTAATAAATTTATAGGAACGTTTGATAGTAGCGTTCGAATTGAATTTAACTTTGCAGGCGTTAGAATACCGCCAGTTATATGTGTGTTGACAGGCAATTTTGATCTTACGCTAGTGGGATGATCACCTGTAGTCTAGTTTTTAGTCGCTTATCGGTCACTTGCAATAAAATAAGGCCCCGCCGAACTGGTGGGGCCTTTTTAGGTTCTGGTGGAATCAGCCAAAATCTAGTACTCCCGTCCGGCGTAGGTTAGTGTTTTCTGATGCAGCCCCAGACCAATCAGCATCAAAAGCACGAAGGTTTTAAGGCTCGGCGCACGTCTTAGCTCCTTCGTCAGGGTCTTTACGGCCTCCTTACGTTTTCCGGCATTGGAAAGAAGGCGCGCCATGCGGCGCACGGCAATCGCCCTCATTTTCTTGAGAAAGGCAACATGGAATTTCGAAAGCGCGAGATCGCTTGCAAGCTCGATAAGCGACTCAACGGCAACCGCGCGCGATGACCATGCTTTTTCCTGATTGCGCGAAATGCTTTCAGGCTGCAGAAAATAGACTCCCATCGGGTTTTTGATATAACGCACATCCGCCGTCGCCAAAACCCGGACAAAAAGGTGAAAATCCTGATTATTGTATAGTTCAGGGTGAAACAAATGCCCATCCCGGACGAGACCATCCAGCACGGATTTCCGAAGCAGGCTGAAGGAGGGGATAAATTCTCCGGTGTGGTTGAGGTAAAAGGTCAGCCCGCCTTCATGCGAAAACGCCTCAACCTCCGGCTCCTGCGGCTGATGATCTCGAAGAAACGGCCCGGCATCGCCAGCGAAGCATTTATAAAACCTGCCAAAACACCCGCCGCAATGAGGGTTTTTCTCAAGCAGGCGGGAGGCAACATCCAGAAATTCGGGACAAAGGATATCATCCGCGTCAAGAAAAAGGACATAGTCACCCGTGACCTCAGCAAAGCCGGAGTTCCGGGCGTTCTGCACGCCCATATTCCGCTCATGACGGATGATTTTAACGTCAGGATAGCGATCCCCGAGGAGGGAGGAGACGGGTTTTTCACTAAAATCATCAACGACAAAGATTTCATCCGCCGCGCGGTTTTGACCGAGCAGGGCATCCAGCGTCCCGCAGATCGTCGCATCGCTATTATACGCGGGGACAACAACGGAAATCCGGAAATTTGTCATTCCTACCAGACCTTAATAAAACGCCCAGCCGACCCAGGCTGGATCACGATGATATATTAAGCCGATTGAAATCAAGGAAGAAAGGGAAATCCCCCCGTTAGGGGGGGAATGGTGGAGCCAATCGGGATCGAACCGACGACCTCTTGAATGCCATTCAAGCGCTCTCCCAACTGAGCTATGGCCCCATGGATAGCGGGCATGCCCGCTGCGGGTTCGGAACCTATGCCGAAGCCCGCTTAGTTTCAAGTCAAAAATGCAGACCCGCTGAATTCAGCTTTCGTCGTCGCTTTTCGGCTTGATCACGACGCCGGAAAGATCGTCGTCATCGTCATCATCGTCGGCGAGATCGACCGTATCCGGATCGACAAGATCATCATCGATATCGTCATCGAGCTCCGTATCGTCATCCGTCAACGCTTCCGCGGCCTTCTTCTTTGCCGCGGCGGCTTTCTTTTCCGCCTCCGACGGCGAGGTTGGTGCCGACCGTCGTGGTTTCAGCAACCGCTCCGGCTTATTCTCCGCTCCGCAAGACGGGCAGATGATCGGCGTTTTCTTCATGTCGTAAAAAGGCTTGCCGCAAGCACTGCAACGATGCTTTTCGCCCCATTCCGGTTTTGCCATTGTCACCTCATTCTCACCGGGGCGCCAACTTGTGCCATAACGCCCCAACTCACCATTGAAGGAGGTGAATTGCCAGAATAAAGGATCGCTGTCAAAAGTTTCTTTCATTTGGCCGCAGCTTTATGTGACATGTGTGGAAAAGCTTGCTAAAACCGACTGGTTTTTTAAGCCCGCATAGAAAATTCTGGCCAGATATTTATGACGTCCCATTCTTCCGCCCCCCGCCGCGTAACCGCACGGCCTTCATCGCCCCTGACCGGAAC
>CALEMG010000321.1 GCA_937910835.1 uncultured Alphaproteobacteria bacterium
GAGCAAGAACAGCCATAACTTTCACACGGAATGTAACGTCCATATAGGCTCCGGCATTGATGTCGCGGCCTCTGCTGATCATACCGATGCATATAGCAGTTTCGACTCTGCTTTGGAACGTGTTGAGAAACAGCTCCGTCGGTATAAACGCCGCCTCAAAAGCCATCATGGTAAGGAGCGGTATCAAGCGAAAATGGCTTTTGCCGCCCAAAGCTATATTCTGGCACCAGAGCCGGAAGAAGACCCGTCCGACATGGAAACCCAGGACGATTGGCAACCCATTATCATTGCTGAAACCAGCGCAAATATACCCGATTGCTCGGTTGGCGAAGCCGTTATGCGAATGGATCTTGCGAACCTGCCTGCGATGATGTTTCAGAATTCCTCAACGAAGGAGCTGAACGTGGTTTACCGACGGCCTGACGGCAATATTGGCTGGATCGACCCTAAAGTCGAAAAGTCCGCCTAAATTTTTATTTTGCCGTCTTAATAAGCAACCAGATCAGGTATCATGGAAATCAGTGATCTCATTCAGCCGCAGACAGTCTTTGCGGATCTGAAAGCAACCAGCAAAAAGCAGGCATTGCAGGAGTTGGCGCGCCGTGCCGCTGTTGCTACCGGCTGCCCCGAGCGGGATATTTTGGACGTTCTGATAGAACGCGAACGTCTGGGCACTACGGGTATCGGCAAGGGAATTGCCATACCCCACGGGAAACTGCCCGGAATCGACAAGGTATATGGAATCTTCGCAAAGCTGAGTACGGGTGTCGATTTCGATTCGATGGACAACCTGCCGGTCGACCTCATGTTTTTACTGCTGGCACCGGAATCGTCAGGTGCCGATCATCTCAAGGCACTCGCCCGAGTATCCCGCACGCTTCGGGACAAGGGTCGGTGTGAAAAGCTGAGAGGCAGTCAGGATGCGGATGCTCTGTACGCGATCCTGACCGAAGAAGGCGCGCAGTCCGCAGCCTAATCTTATAAGGGAAAGCTTCCGCTTCCGTGCCTAGTTGACAAGAAACGCTTCAAAATCATTCTGGCGAGCGACAACCATTGCGGCATCGGCCGATTTCTCTTCTCCGAGCTGCTGGCCGTTGGCGGCAAAAATGCGAAACACGACAGCCCCGTCTTCCTCGACGGCACGGATATAAGCCATATCCATTGATCCCAGCATACCAAAGGCTGCGGGACTTAATTGGCGGAGAGTAGCTTCTTGATATTGCATTTATAAAACTCCTTAACGCGACCCCAATAAATTATTATTCAATAAATTCCGACGAATTGACGGGCTTCATTTCTTTTTTAGAACTTTTCTTTCTGATCTTGATTTGATGGCTTTCAGTTTTCGGCGTCGGCAACTGCAATTCAATATGTAGAAGTCCGTTTTCCATATCGGCACCAGTAACTTTCAACCCTTCCGCAAGAACAAATTTACGTTGGAACTGGCGAGCCGCGACTCCACGGTGAAGAAAGACACGCTCCGACTCGTCCTTCTGCTTACCATGAATGATAAGTTGGTTTTGTTCCAGTGTTATCTGAAGGTCATCCTCAGTGAAACCGGCGACAGCAAGTGTAATCCGCAACTCGTTATCGCTCACCTGCTCAATATTATAGGGTGGATAACCTTCCTTCGAAGACTTCGAAAGCTGATCGAGAATCTGGTCAAACCGGTCAAACCCCAGCATGAGCGGGTGATTAAATGATGATGCGCGCGGCATTCATATTCTCCTCCAAATGAGCGAGCCTGCTGCCGATCAATCGTTAACCGCAGCTCCGAATAGCCCAAAAAGGCACTATTGCTAAATTATGTAAGGATTACCTGCCGTCGCATCAAGGTAGGGTTTTACAAATTTCATGCGCACGCTATAAGTCACCACAACTTTCGACAAGAACAATAATGGAAAAGAGAATGAGTATCGACCCGCAAAAGCAGGATTTAAAGATAGGTATCGTCGGCGCCGGCGCAATGGGCAGGGGCATCGCACAGGTATCCGCAACCGGCGGCATGCTGGTTTATATTTACGACGCAGCCGACGGTGCGGCGGCAACGGCAAAAGATTTTATCACCTCCATGATTAATCGATCCGTTGAAAAAGGCCGGATGGAGAAAAGTGAGGGCGACGCGGCGATTGAGCGCCTTCACGTCGCAGACAGCATCAACGGTCTTTCGGAATGCGACCTGGTCGTCGAGGCCATTGTCGAGAATATCGACATTAAACAGAAAGTATTCCAGCAACTTGAGAATGTTGTCGGCCCGGACACCATTATCGCCTCCAACACATCAAGTATCCGCATCTCCTCCATCGCTTCGGCCTGCACTCATCGCGGTCGGATTGCGGGCCTGCATTTCTTCAACCCTGTCCCGCTGATGAAACTGGTCGAAGTTATCAATGGCACCGATACAAGCGAAGACGTTACCAAAGCACTCGAAATCATCGGAAAGAGGATGGGCCGCGTTCCTGTTGTGGTTAAAGATGCACCTGGCTTCCTGGTTAATCTAGGTGGTCGTGCATATAAGACGGAGGCGTTGAGGATCGTGTCCGAAGGCGTTGCAACGCCGTTCCAGGTGGATGCTATTATGCGCGAGGCCTGCGGTTTCCGTATGGGCCCATTCGAACTGATTGACCTGACCGGTATTGACGTGAATTTTCCCGTTAGCCAGATTATTTACAATGGCTACTTTCAGGATAAGCGCCTCTCTACCTATCCTCTGCATGAAAGCATGATGGAGGCAGGGCGCCTCGGTAAAAAGACCAAGGCCGGCTTTTACGAGTATACCGAAGACAGCATGATCATCCGACCGGAGGTCGAAGAGGAAATTACCGCGAGCCCAGCCCGCAGAGTTGTCCTTGCCGAACCTTCCGCTGCGTTGGATGGCCTTTTGCGGGATCTTGGCGTGAGTGTTCTCTCTGAGGACGATGGCGCATCGCCTATTCTTGCTGATCCAATTGGTGAGGACTGTACGGCATTATGTGCTCGTCTCGGCCTTGATCCGAAGCGCCTTGTCGCTATCGACACCCATACAGGTGTTTTCTCCCGTGCGACCATCATGGCCGCCCCCGGTGCCAACGAAGAAATTGTTCAGTCCGTCATGGCGATGTTGAGCGAGATTTCCGGCGGCGTGACGCGCATCAAGGATAACCCAGGTTTCGTTGCGCAGCGGATCCGCGCGATGATCGCGAATCTCGGCTGCGAAATGGCCCAGATCGGCGTCGCAACGCCGGAGGATATCGACAAGGGCATGAAGCTAGGGCTCAATTACCCGTTAGGCTCGGTTGAGCTTGCCGAGAATATGGGCACTCAGAATTGCTTCCATATTCTCGAAAAACTGCAGGAAATTACTGGGGAAGACCGTTATCGGCCGAGCCAGTGGCTCCGTCGCCGCGCACTCCTGAACCTGCCAATCCATACATTAGATTAACGTTGAAGCGCCCGTCTACTGGACGGGCGTTTCGTCTTCACGTTCCGACGCCATCTGCGCCATCTCCTGAAGGGCGCCCGCAGCGTTGCCGCCAAGGCTGGTTTCCACTGCCTGCATCATTGTGGCAATCACGGCCGCCGTAAAATGTTCGCGCTCAAGTCCAGCGGACACACAATCCTGCAAGGCTTTGTCTAGATGGCCCGTGATTATCTCGGCAGCTTTATCCAATTTGTCTTTGGTATCAGGATCGGGTAATGGCGGTGAAAAATTATCAGACACGGGCTTTCCAGTTTCGTAAATTCCAAGTGGTCGAGACATAAGGGTTAGGAGCGCAAAGCGCAAATCTATTTCGCCGACGTTTCTATCTCAATGGGATGCCCGTGCGGGGTATTCTCGGACGCCTCCCGCCACTCCGCCTTGCGCGTAGAAAGCTGTTCAGGCGTAAGCAATGCTTTTTGAGCGACTATTTTCTCTAATGCTGAGAGCCAACTAAGGTAATAGGCGGCATTGCCGATCCCTTGTCCCGACGCCGTACCAGCCGCAATTTCAGCCCCAAATACTTCCGCCCATTCGCTCCAGCTGAACTGTCCGGCCTCATTCAGTTTGACCGTCATGGCAAAGGCCTGTGCTTGCCACGGCTCATCAAACACGGGCCCCTCTTCATCCTGCGGGATACTGATGGCTTGCAACGCGGGATCAAGCGACATCACCGACCGCCTCCAAATAATCATCCCACAAGTCAATATAGATATAGTCGCCTTCGGTGCCATCCGGCCCCCAAATTTCGGTGGAGGCGAATTTCACGCTGTAAAGCGGTTGCGGATCGCTCTTACCTGCAGCACTTGCATCCGGGAAGATATGCGGGCCGTAATCGGCAACAATCTCGCCAACATGCCCCCGGGCATAGCGGGGCAGCCGGGTGTGCCCCATGGGGTGGATGTTCTTTGCCCGTACTTTGTCTCCTACCTTGAAACGGGCCGGTTTTCCATCCTCAGTGAGATAGTTTCCGCCTTTGTTCATAACCGCATCGACATCTTCGGCTTTCAACGCTGGCCGAGGCGTCGATACCGGCTTCGGCTCAACGGTTCCGCTCAGTTCCTCTTCTGAAATCATGCCTTTCTCGCTCAAGATTCGAACAAGGCCATCAAGCCAGATTTCATAGTAGCTGCTGCCGAGATATGTCGCCGGATCCATACGCTCCCGGGCGTGGCGGGATTCATCGAGATTTCGAACACCAACGGCCGATATCGCGTTATTCATAGCGAACATCCGCTTTTCCCAGTCCGCATGGAAAACCGGCTCATTCTCCTCGGGCTCCACCGGGCCCATGCCATGCATGCCGCCCATATCATGAACACCATCCATATCAGACCCCCTCCACCATGGCCGGACTGTCTGCTTCGCGCGTACCGATCATACTATCGCGATTAACAAGCCCTGCAAGAGCCTCTTCATCCATCCCTTCCGTCCCCACGGGCCGTTTTGGAACAACAAGGTAACGAGTTTCCGCCGTGCTATCCCACACCCGAACTTCCCGACTCTGAGGGAGCTGCGTTCCAAACTCCTCCAGCACTTTTCGCGGTTCCCGGACCACGCGCGCCCGGTAAGGGGCGGATTTATACCAAACCGGCGGTAGGCCCAGCACCGGCCAAGGATAGCAGGAGCAAAGCGTACAGACGACGACATTATGAACCTTATCCGTATTCTCAACTGCGATCAGTTCTTCCCCTTGCGCGCCGGTAAATCCAAACTCCGCGACCGCCGATGAAGCATCCGCTAGCAACCGCTCCCGATACGCCGCGTCCACCCAGGCCCGCGCGACAACTTTCGCGCCATTCTTCGGCCCCACTTTGTTTTCATACCGGTCAATCAGCGCATCGAGTGCCTCTGCCTCAACAAGTCCTTTTTCAATAAGCAAGGATTCAAGGCTCTTCACGCGAAGAACCGTCTCTGGTAGCGGGTCGCCATGCTTGTGATTGGATGCCATATCACCTTCCCTCTACGGTATTGGATTTTCTTAATGGTTCGTTAAGGCCCTATCAGCGAATATAAGCTGCATTTTTATAGAGTACAAAAAGCATTTGCGAAAAATAGATAATATCCTTGCCGCGCGGCTTTGTACTGCGCAGCCCACCCGGAGCGCGATTGCGAGGGGAACGAAATGACCTGGATCAGAACTATCCCGATGGAACATGCGGACGGCCCTCTCAAAAGCCTTTATGAGCGTATCAGGGGTGAGGACGGAGAGCTTGATACT
>CALEMG010000322.1 GCA_937910835.1 uncultured Alphaproteobacteria bacterium
TGCTGGGCAATCTGAATGATCCGTCGAGTATCGGTCCGGCCATGGCCGTTGCCCTGCTCACCACGTTCTACGGCGCCATCCTCGCCAACATGTTCTTTAATCCGCTGGCCTCAAAACTGGAGCGCAACTCAGCGGAGGAAGTCATTTTAAACCGGGTATTCATGCTCGGCGCCACGTCTATCGGACGGCAGGAAAACCCCCGCCGCCTTGAAATGTTGTTAAACACCCTACTGCCGCCCGCAAGCCGCGTGCAGTACTACAGTTAAGTCATTAGGAGAGTAAATCGATGAGGTTGCTTATAATTGGTTCCCTGAACGGTCAGATTGGCGCTGCCAGCCAGATCGCCATGTCACGCGGCGCCAAGGTCAGTCAGGTGGATGATATCGAGATGGCCATGGCATCACTGCGGGCGGGCAAAGGTGCCGACATGGCGATGATCGACGTCAATCTGCCGATTAAAACCCTTATCTCCATGCTCTCCAGCGAACGGATCAACCTTCCCGTCATCGCCTGCGGTGTGAACACCGATGCAACGGCCGCAGCGAATGCCATCCGCGCAGGCGCAAAAGAGTTTCTGCCCCTGCCGCCAGATCCCGAACTGATCGCGGCGGTTCTGGAAGCCGTATCCCAGGAAAGCAACAAGCTTGTTTTCGCGGACCCCGTCATGAAAGACGTTGTCGCCCTGGCGGAACAGATCGCACCCTCATCTGCGTCGGTTCTGATCAATGGCGAAACGGGGACGGGTAAGGAAGTCATGGCGAGCTACCTGCATTCACACAGTACCCGTGCTGACAAGCCCTTCGTTTGCGTAAACTGCGCCGCCATTCCGGAAAACCTGTTGGAATCGGAACTCTTCGGTCATGAAAAGGGTGCCTTTACCGGCGCGATTGCCCGGCGCATCGGCAAGTTCGAAGAAGCCAACGGCGGGACACTCCTGCTTGATGAAATCAGCGAGATGGACATACAGTTGCAGGCAAAGCTTCTCCGCGCCATTCAGGAAAAGATGATTGACCGCGTCGGCGGCACTAAACCGGTTCCCGTTGACATCCGCATCATCGCAACGTCGAACCGTGATCTTGCCGAAGCCGTTGCCGAAAAGACTTTCCGCGAGGATTTGCTGTTCCGGCTGAACGTCGTCACGCTTAAAATTCCGCCACTTCGCCAGCGCGCGATCGATATCGAAGTGCTCTCCAAACATTTTGCGAAGAAATATTCGGAGTCAAACGGGCTTAGCGACCGACAACTCGACGATAGTGCCATGGTAAAACTTAAAGCAAATCCATGGAAAGGAAACGTTCGAGAGCTTGAAAACACGATCCACCGTGCCGTCCTTCTCTGTCAAAGCGATATGATAACCGGCGAGGCCATTCTTATGCCTGATGGCAGTGCCACCCCGGCAGATCACCCCGCGACAGTATCGAGCGACGCAGAAAACAGCGCTATAGCCGCAAGTTCACTCGTCGGGCGAAAAGTCGCGGATGTTGAAAAGGATCTTATCCTGAATACGCTGGATCACTGCTTCGGTAATCGTACCCATGCCGCAAACATACTGGGCATTTCCATTCGGACGCTGCGGAACAAGCTCAAGCTTTATTCCGGTGATGGCGTCGAAATCCCGGCCGCAACCGGAGACAACCGATATCAGGTCCGCGCCTAATTGTTTTATGAATTTATTCGAGTTCCGGAGCGTAAACAGTAAATGAGTGAACCCCAATCAACAGCGGCGGCACAAGGAGACAATGAACTCCTGCAGCGGATAGTGCAGATGGTCGGGCGCAGCGATATCGGCCTCGCCCTCGGCGTTGTCTGTATCCTGATTGTCCTGATCCTGCCGATGCCAAGCTGGCTGCTGGACTTTAGCCTGGCCATATCGATCACCTTTTCCGTGGTGATCCTGATGACCTGCCTGTTTATTTCCAAACCCTTGGACTTCAGCTCGTTCCCGACGGTTCTCCTGATCGCGACGATGTTGCGGCTCGCCCTAAACCTTGCGTCCACGCGCCTAATCCTGTCCGAAGGACATACGGGCCCGGATGCGGCCGGTCACGTGATTGAAGCCTTTGGCAGCTTTGTCATGGGAGGCAATTTTGTAATCGGAATTATTGTTTTCTCCATTCTGGTACTAGTGAATTTCGTTGTCATTACGAAAGGTTCCGGCCGTATTGCCGAAGTTGCGGCAAGGTTTTCTCTTGATGCCATGCCGGGTAAACAGATGGCGATCGACGCCGATCTTTCTGCGGGCATGATCAATGAGGATACGGCACGCACACGGCGCAAGGAACTGGAGGACGAAAGCGGGTTTTTCGGTTCCATGGACGGTGCCTCGAAATTTGTTCGTGGCGACGCGATTGCCGGTCTTCTGATTACGTTTATCAATATCATCGGTGGCATCGTGATTGGTGTCGCACAGGAAGGCATGTCCTTCGCCGCCGCCGCAGACAGCTACACACTCCTTACTGTTGGTGACGGCCTGGTCAGCCAGGTTCCGGCTCTCATCGTCTCCGTTGCGGCGGGCCTTCTGGTTTCGCGCGGCGGTGTCGTCGGCTCTACGGATAAGGCCCTGCTGGGCCAGCTTGGTGGTTATCCTCGTGCACTCGGGGTTAGCTCCTTCCTGTTGGTTGGCCTCTCTCTTCTTCCCGGCGTTCCGATGATCCCCTTCCTGGTATTGGCAAGTGGTATCGGTTATTCCGCATTTGTCCTGAACCGCCGACAGGAGGTAAAGGCCGTCGAGGAAGAGCAGCTGCTGCTTGAAAACAATAAAGCTGCCGTTCCCGCCGAAGAGCCAATTTCCACAGCGCTCGC
>CALEMG010000323.1 GCA_937910835.1 uncultured Alphaproteobacteria bacterium
CCGTATCGGTCAGGGTCCTATGTACATCCCCTTCCCGAAGGTCCATACTGTAAAGCGCCGTGGCCACATGGGCCAAGGCATAGCCGATATCCCGCGGCACCATCTTCGGCATGGATGTCGTGCCAGAGGTGAAATAGGCCATCATCATATCGGAGGCCACCGTAGGAGGCGCATCCTTGCGATCCAGCGTCGGCGAGGCATTGGCAACCAGTTCATCGAATGAGAGCCATCCCGAATGGGTACCGCCAACAACAATGAAATGCTCCAGCGTCGGGCATTCATTCCGCACCGCATCCACTTTCTCGCAATGCTCCGGCGTGACGATCACGAAGCGTGCCTTGGATCGCTGCACCCGGTAGGCAATGTCCTTGGCGGTCAGAAGATTGGTGCCCGGCATCGAGATAGCCCCGACTTTCATGCAAGCAAACAACACCGTATACCATTCCGGTATCCGACCGATTACGAGGCACCCAAAGTCGCCTTTCTTAATGCCAAGCGATAGAAACGCATTGGCGAGGCGCGCGGACTCCTCGGCATAATCCGAATAGGTGAGTTCCTTTATTGTCTCACCATCACGAGACACCGCGATGACCGCAACGCCATCCTTTTCCTGTCCCCGCTTGTCGATGATATCATAGGCAAAATTAAAATCATTTGGAATATCAATATGATAATCCATTACCGCAGATGCATAGTCGCGGTTGAACTGCCCCAAATCCATTGTCATCTCCCATACTGACATTGCCTTAGTTTTATATTTCTCAGCGCAGCTTATCTTATTGCACTGGCCCGTCTCAATTTCTTTTAAGGTGCGCGAGCGACGGATCACGTATATCGCGCTCCCCTGCCACCATTTTGCCCATTTCCTCCAGACCCCGTTCATCGACCATCAGGTCGCAAAAAAGTGTTCGTTCTCTCGCGAAACCATCTTCAGAGGAGCGATTACTCACGCCTTGGATCAGATCCTTGATATGACCAACAGCACGCGGCGACCGCGACGCCAACAGCGACGCGACCTCTAATGCCTTTTCAAGAACATCTCCGTCCACACAGAAGCTTGCAAGACCAAGCTCAGTCGCCTCTCGTGGGGTAAGCGTCCGCCCGAGCAGCATCAATTCTAACGCCTTCGCCTTGCCGACAAGCCTGGTTAATCGTTGCGTGCCGCCCGCGCCCGGCAATATGCCAAGATTAACCTCCGGTAACCCCAGATCATAGGGACCATCCTTCACAATCCGGATATCGCAGGCGAGCGCCAGTTCAAAACCGCCGCCCATCGCTGTGCCATTGATGGCCGCGATAAAGGGCTTCCCCATGGCCTCAATGCGTCGATAGCATTTATGGATCGGAGATTCCGGCACCGGGCGGGCTGGATCGAACGTAAGGCCGCGTTCCGCCATTGCCTTGCTCCGCTCAAAAAGCACCCCAACATCAAAATGACGGATAAAAACCTCCTTATCGGCGCCGGTAACGATAACGGCCCGCATCTCAGGGTCACCTTCAACTTCCGTCAGAGCTGCCTCAAGCTCACTTTCCGTCTCGCCGTCCATATAGCCAAGTGGCGGATTGCTGAAACGAATGATGCCGATATTATCCTGCCGGTCGATTGTGAGTTGAGCCATTCCCAGTCCCTTTCATTTTCTTGTTCTGATTATTTACTGGCAGCATGTGCCACCCTGCTCTTTTTTTGCATCAGTATAGGGCAATCTTCGGCAACAGATGATCAAAATAGTCAGGCACTATCTCTTCACGTGACAAAGCGTCAGCGCTCCGTTACAAAATCGCACCTATATGAACAAATTCTCACCATTATCTACGGATAAATCCAGCGGATGAAATCGCTCAGAACTGCCATAATCGTCCTTGCCCTGCTGTCATCACCAGCCACCTTGGCGCTTGCCAATGAAGCGGCTGAGGCGGAGGAAGCGGAATCCGGTACATTTACTATCGTGCTTGAAAACGATTTGTTCTTTGGGCTCGACAGGGATTATACCAACGGCGTCCAGCTTGCCTGGATGTCAGAGCCTGACTACGCGCCAGAATGGGCCCTGAAGGCAGCACGGCTTCTCCCGTTTTTCCCAGAAAGCGGCAAAGTCCGATCGAGCTATGCCATCGGTCAGAATATGTACACGCCGAATGATATCTCAGACAAGAATCCGCCGCTTGATGAGCGCCCTTATGCGGGCTGGCTTTACGGGGCAGTCGGCATCGTTGTCGAAACAGGTGAAAAGCAGCTTGATCAGTTCCAGCTGCAATTCGGCGTGGTCGGCCCAGCCTCCCTTGCGGAGCAAACCCAGAAATTTGTTCATGAAATCGTTCATTCGCCGGAGCCACAGGGCTGGGACACCCAACTCAAGAACGAGCCTGGCCTCGTCCTGACTTATCAACGGAGCTGGCGGGCAGTGGTCTCGACGGAGATCAACGGCTTTTCGATTGACGCAACACCGCATATTGGCGGGGCACTTGGTAATATTTATACCTATGCAAATGCCGGTGCGACGCTCCGCTTTGGCTGGAACCTACCCAACGATTACGGTCCGCCGCGTATCCAGCCGGGCCTTCCCGGTTCCGGCTTTTTTGAGCAGAAGGACGATCTCGGGCTGTATTTTTTTGCTGGCCATGATGCCCGCGCGGTTGCACAAAATATCTTCCTGGACGGCAACACATGGACCGACAGCCGTAGCGTGGATAAAGAGCCTTTCGTCGCCGATGCGCAAGTCGGTGTGGCATTGACAGTAAAATCGGCGCGCCTTGCCTTCACTCATGTCTTCCGCTCGCGCGAATATAAGGGCCAGTCAAGCCGCGACGAGTTTGGCGCCGTGAGCTTATCATTTCCGTTTTAGGGCAGTAGTCGCCTTCGAAAATTGACCACGGCCCTTTCCTGACTCTTTAATCTCGTGCCAATAAACGATAGAAGTACTTTAAGGAAGCGATGCAACGGTCGCTGAAATCCAGTTCTGAAGAAGGAATATATGCGATGCAAATGGCTGAAGAAACCGCCCAGCTCCTCACGCGTTTAGGGGTTACCAAGGCAGCTTATACTGGTGGCGGCCTTGCTGTTACCAGCCCACTAACGGGGGAGAAGATTGCGGCTGTCCCTGTCGACAGCCCAGCTAAAGTTGCGGCGGCGATCAAACAGGCAAAAGCTGCCTTTTCGCTCTGGCGTTCCGTGCCCGCCCCGCGCCGCGGCGAGCTTGTCCGCTTGCTCGGAGAAGAACTGCGCGCATCAAAGCAGGATCTTGGTCGGTTAGTATCCGTCGAAGTTGGGAAGATCCCGTCCGAGGGAGATGGCGAGGTTCAAGAGATGATCGACATCTGCGATTTTGCCGTCGGCCTCTCCCGTCAACTATATGGCCTAACCATCGCGACCGAGCGCCCGGGCCACCGGATGATGGAGCAATGGCACCCATTGGGGCCGGTCGGTGTCATCTCCGCCTTCAACTTTCCCGTTGCGGTCTGGTCTTGGAATACGACCCTCGCTCTTGTCTGCGGTAATCCTGTCATCTGGAAGCCCTCCGAAAAAGCCCCGTTGACCGCGCTTGCCTGCCGGGCGATCATGGCCCGTGCTCTGAAGAAGTTTGGTGATGCGCCGGAGGGGCTTCTTACCGTTGTCAACGGAACAGGAGACATTGGCGCAGCGTTGGTGGAAAGCCCCGATATCGCTCTCATATCGGCGACCGGTTCGACCCGGATGGGCCGAATTGTCGGGCCCAAGGTAGCGGAAAGATTTGGACGCGTCATTCTAGAGCTGGGCGGAAATAATGCCGGTATCGTTGCGCCAAGTGCAGACATCGGTATGACATTGCGGGCCGTCGCCTTTGGCGCGATGGGAACGGCAGGACAGCGCTGTACCACCTTGCGCCGCCTGTTTGTTCATTCCTCCATCTATGACACACTGGTGCCGGGTCTCAGGAAGGCCTATCAGTCCGTCACCGTCGGCAACCCGTTAGTGAGTGATGCACTGGTCGGGCCACTTATTGACAGGCAGGCGTTCGATCAGATGCAGGCGGCGCTCACCGCTGCGAAGGATGCCGGAGGAAAGGTAACGGGAGGCGAACGAGTGGAGAATGGGCATGCAGATGCCTATTACGCCCGCCCAGCATTGGTGGAAATGCCGAAGCATGAAGGCATTGTGCTTGAGGAAACTTTCGGGCCTATTCTCTATGTCATGAAGTATGATGACCTAGATAACGCCATAACCATGCATAACGAGGTGGGCGCAGGGCTTTCATCCTGCATCTTCACGCTTGATATACAGGAGGCAGAGTTGTTCCTGAGTGCTGCAGGGTCCGACTGCGGAATTGCCAATGTAAATATCGCAACTTCGGGCGCGGAAATTGGCGGTGCGTTTGGCGGAGAAAAGGAAACCGGTGGCGGTCGAGAGAGCGGATCAGACGCCTGGAAAGGCTATATGCGCCGCGCTACAAACACCGTAAACTATTCCAAAGAACTCCCCCTCGCCCAGGGCGTCTCCTTCGATATTTGAGTAAAAGAGAAAAATATGACGCATCTATGGGTCCGCGCAGAGCAGCGCGGAAATGAACAGCGGGTCGGCATTACGCCTGAAGGTGTCCGATCCCTCATCGCCGCCGGATTTCGGGTAACGGTCGAAGAAAGCAGCAGCCGCGCGATCCCCATTTCCACCTATCGCACAACCGGCTGTGAGATCGCGGCAGAAGGGAGCTGGCCCAGTGCGCCCGCGGATGCTATTATTTTCGGCCTCAAGGAACTTCCTGTGGAGACATCGCCGCTTCCCCATCGGCATATCATGTTCGGCCATGCTTTCAAAGGGCAGACGGATGGGCCCTCCCTCCTCCGCCGCTTCAAGGAAGGCGGCGGTAAACTCTATGATCTGGAGTATTTGACAGGTGAGACGGGCCGCCGTGTCGCTGCATTCGGCTACTGGGCCGGTTATGCCGGGGCCGCTATCGCGCTGATGGTCTGGACGGCTGCGCAACTCGGCAAGTGCCCAGGCCCGCGTAATATAGATGTCTTTCCGGGCCGCGATGTTTTGATCAAAAGCCTGAAAGAAGACCTGTTGCGTGCGTTAGATGCGGGAAGCAAAAAGCCCAACGCGATTGTGATCGGTGCCCTTGGTCGCGTCGGCACAGGCGCGAGCGATTGTTTTGAGACACTCGGCCTCAAAGTGACGAAATGGGACATGTCGGAAACCGCGCATGGCGGGCCGTATCCTGAAATTCTTGCGCATGATATATTTGTAAACTGTATTCTCGCACAGGAAGGTGTTCCCGTTTTCGTGCCCAAATCTACTCTGACTGCGCCGCGCCATCTTTCGGTGATTGCCGATGTCTCCTGCGATCCCAGCAGTCCCTATAATCCCATTCCGATTTATGATCACGCCACATCCTTTGATGATCCGGTCATTCGGGTAAGCGATGGAACTCCCCCCCTCGACGTAATGGCAATCGATAATCTCCCTTCCATGCTCCCTGTGGAAAGCAGCAAGGATTATGCCGCCCAACTTCTTCCGTCACTCCTCGCACTCGACGAAATTGAGAACGGAGTATGGGGTAGAGCCGCCAGAATTTTTTCTGAAAAGATATCAAAACTAAATGTGTAATGACGAAGTATAGTTAATTATCAATAATTTGATATGATTACATAATCCATAAATTTAACTCCGATATTTTATATTTAACCGGTTATTTTTAAATATCCAGAATTGCCATCATTTCATCACGCATAATAAATTTCTGCGGTTTTCCGGTGACAGTCATCGGAAGCTCAGAGACAAATCGCACATAGCGCGGCACCTTGTAATG
>CALEMG010000324.1 GCA_937910835.1 uncultured Alphaproteobacteria bacterium
CAAGGCGAAGGGGCTTGATAAATATCTTCGGATGCTCGCCGCGAATGCACCGGGTACTTCGGCCCATGCGTTGGTCCAGATTAAGATCTTTGCGAAGTTACAGGCTGTCACCCATCCTGGTCCGCTGCCGGGGTTTTGCCGCTGGATGGAGGAAACACAAAAGCCGATTTTTGCAAAGATCCGCTCCCGCTTGCGCCGGGAAGTGGTCAGCCAGAAATTCCAGGAGGCGAAGAAGAGCGGTAACTTAGCGGCTATCCTGGAGGCAACGGATATCGAGCGGCAATTGGCCGAAGATACCCGCGAGTATGAAATTGCGCTTGCAACCGCCGGGGAGGCCGAGCGGATTGTCGCCTATCTGGACAGCGCAAGCGAGCAACGCAGACATGACGCCACACGTTATGGTTCCTGGATCACGTCGGTTCTGGCGATTACGTCGCTAGTGACCAGCATGACCGTCTCCGCCCTTTATTTCCTAGGATAATATAATGGCAAAGGAAGCAGAAAACGCGAAGAAATCCGCAAACGGGACAGAAAGCAATGTCGGTCAGAACATTGCGCTATTCTGGGTGCTGATCTTGTCGGGTCTTGGTATTGTGTTTGTTCCGCCGACCATGCTGATTCTGATCGCTGGCATGATCCCGAGTTTCGTCGCGCTGCTTCTCAATACGGACCGGTCCGGCAGTCTTGCCGCAATGCTTGCCTTCAACCTGGCCGGGGTCATCACAGTGATTGGCATTTTGAGGGAGCGGCGCCAGACATATCAAGAGGCAATCAAGATTCTCGCCGACGTTTATATGTGGCTTGCTATGCTGAGCGGCGCAGGTGTTGCTGTGTTCTTGGCCTGGGCCGTTCCGGTGGTTGTTTTCTCGACCTATGAGCTGCAAGCCCGTGCAAGTCTCGCGAGGCTGCAGAAACAGCGGACCAAGCTTATCGAGGAATGGGGTGGGCAATTCGTCTCCGATATGAAGGAAACCTCGCAGCGCCCGCGATAGCTTGCGGCCTTCATTCTTTCGGATAAGGGCTGGAAATGACGCCCTGCTTTGGGCATAGTGCCGTCGTCACAAACATTAAAATAAGGAAGAACAAGAATGACAGGGCATGTCTACTGGATACTTGAGGTCGATATCAAAGACGGGGAATACGCGAAATTTGAAGCATTGGTAGCGGAAATAGTTGCCGCGACAGAGGCAAATGAGCCGGGTGCGCTCAATTACGAATACTCTGTGAGTGAGGATAAGAAAAGCTGCCATATCCTCGAACGATACGAAGATTCGGCTGCGACGATGGTCCATATGAGTAATTTCGGCAAGAATTTCGCCCGACGTTTCATGGAAGTACTAACACCGAAATCCGTGACTCTTTATGGCGACCCTTCCGAGGAGGTTGTAAAAGCCCTCGCACCAATGGGCGTCGTGAAAATGACATCGGTTGGCGGCTTCTCCCGCTAGGCCAGGGAGTATCTGCGGAATCGCCTGTTTGCGTCTATGCTGCCGTTGTTGAACGCTTACCCAGAGTGATGACCCGCAGAGTGCGGCCGGTGAAGCTACCGGAACAGGCGCCGATCACAGCGTTAAAGATAACAGTATAGGCTGTTGCTTCAATAAAGTGCGGTGCGATAGCGCCAAGCACGCCGTTTATAAAATTGGAAAAGAAGATCAGCATCAGGATCACAATTGTTATGCGATCCCCTTGAAGCGTCATGTTCCAACCGGACTTTTCCAGGATCAATCCGTCTTGCCACCGAAAGGCGACGGCGGCGCCAAGCAGATAGCTGAAAGCAAAGACTAGCCAGCCTGTCGAAACCTGAGCAAGTCCGCTGTTCGCATTTGCTGCAGCCAGGCCTAACAGCGGATAGAAAAAATAAGGTATAATGGAGCTATTGCGCGTTCTCATGGCCTTCAGGCCGATAAACAGTAGAAAGAAGAATAGGGGCCAGACCCAAACCGGCGCATTCTGCCAAATTTCAAAAGCAATCTCTCTCATGAAAGGCACCTATTATTCTGGTGTTGTACAGGGAACGAAAATGCCGATGGAAAGAAGAACGCGTCGCGTCTGCGACGCGTACTCTTCACCACATTTAGTAAAGGGACTGCCGGTGAGGGCAGTCTCTTTTTTATGTGCGAGGATGGCGGTTTAGTTCAGCCGCTCTTCCATGACTTTCGCCTTCATCGCCCGCTGCAGCTTCTCAAACGCCCGCACTTCGATCTGCCGCACGCGCTCGCGGCTGATGT
>CALEMG010000325.1 GCA_937910835.1 uncultured Alphaproteobacteria bacterium
GAAGCCGAAGTCCACCCTCGCTTCCTTTATGGAGGGCTGGTTCCATTCCGGGGATCTCGGTGTCATTCATGAGGATGGTTATCTGGAACTCCGTGACCGATCGAAGGATATCATAATCTCAGGCGGTGAGAATATATCCACTATTGAAGTTGAAGGTGTGCTCTATAAGCATCCAGCGGTTCTGGAGGTTGCAGTGGTTGCACGGCCGGATGATAAATGGGGGGAGACGCCTTGCGCCTTTATTACCCTGCGGGAGTGTAAAGCTGCGTCGGCGGAGGAAATCATCCAGTTCTGCCGGGATAATATGGCCCATTTTAAATGCCCGAGAACGATTATCTTTGAGGAGTTGCCGAAAACTTCCACCGGGAAAGTGCAGAAGTTTGTCCTTCGTGAAAGGGCCAAGAATATCTGACCGATTTTGCGGCTGTGGTCTGATTATCAAAAAATTAACCAAGAATAGGTCATATTGATCGCCATATCCTGCTTAGGAGGGCATGAATGTGAGCCATTATTTGGTAACCGAAGAAAATCCTGAGGGCAAAAAGCTCGATGATGTACTTTCTATGGTCCGAAAGGACATCCTAGACCGCTGTGCATTGATCACCGATGACCCACGGGCTGAGGCAAAAGCAGTTTTGAACAACAATATGCGGATACTCAACCTGCTGACGGATGCGGTATTGCTCGCAGAAGACAGCACCAACATCCTTGATAAGGCGTTTGGGCCGAGCCAGGCATCAAAAGGCGGGCCGCCGCGCATCGGTCATCTGTAAGAATTTGGAAATACATCAGAATTAGTGAGGGGGCTACCATATCTGGCGCCCCCTCTTTTTTATGCCTCAACCTGTCAGACTTGCTTCTGATGGGCCAGATTAAAACTCCGAAATTGAGCAAGAGTCAAGAGGCTATGTTACAAATTTATGAAACATTGACGGGGTTTAGCAAAAAAAGAGCCGCCTTTAAAAAAGGCGGCCCAAGTCAACAGGGAGGCGTCATAAAGACTGGAATAGGGATTCCAACCTTATGCAGCCCAAAATGGGCTACAGCATCCAACTTAACCATCAATTCTTAAATTACAATTAACGAATATGAATTTTTAGACCTTTTTGCCGCAATTTTTTTCTACGATTCGCCTTTATGGAAGTATGGACAGCATGATAAACGTTAGCTTTTGAAAAATCCGTCTGCTGCGTTCTGAGCTGCTTCTTTCTTGGCGATTACTTTTTTCGTCTTCTCGATTTCATCAGTCAGCGCGGCAATATAGTCGTGAAGATAAGCGATCGACATGCTATCGAAATTTACAGGCATATGCCAGAGAACGGTTATGTCATCATCATCACTAGTCATCGACATATTCCTCAATATGCTAAGCTTCCATTTTGACAAGAATAATGAATCGTTTCATGACTGTCTGCGACTTTGCGTGGAACTGCCCAAAAATAAACTGGAGAGTAAAATGACGACCCTACCCGAGACAAAGACAGCCATCGAGATCAAGGAGTATGGCGGACCGGAAGGGTTGGTGCCCACGAGCCGCCCGGTGCCAGTGCCCGGCCATGATGAAGTGCTGATCAAGGTTGCCGCCGCCGGAGTGAACCGTCCGGATGTACTGCAACGCAAGGGAGGCTATGCGCCGCCTCCGGGGGCGTCCGATATTCCGGGCCTTGAAGTCTCCGGGACCGTTGCGGGAGTGGGCGCAGGCGTTACAAAGTATAAAGTCGGCGATCAGCTCTGCGCACTGGTTGCGGGAGGTGGTTATGCGGAATACTGCGTTGCGCCGGAAGCGCAATGTCTGGATATCCCCAAAGGATTTGATCTGGTGGAAGCTGCGGCTCTGCCGGAGACCTTCTTTACTGTCTGGACAAATGTCTTCGATCGCGGTCATTTGACCGGCGGCGAGACTTTTCTTGTGCATGGCGGTGCAAGCGGGATTGGTACGACGGCGATCCAACTCGCCAAGGCGTTTGGGGCGCGCGTGTTCACGACGGCGTCGACGGATGAAAAATGCCGCGCTGTGGAAAAACTCGGCGCTGAGCGCGGGATCAATTATAAATCTGAGGACTTTGTCTCGGTCGTTAAGGAACTCACTGAAGGTAAAGGCGTTGACCTTATTCTCGATATGGTTGGTGGGGATTATATTCAGCGTAACATTTCGGCGCTTGCAGTGGAGGGGCGTCTTGTTTACATCGCTTTCCTGGGCGGAGCGGAAGTCAAAGTCAATTTTGCCGCGATGATGTTGAAGCGGCTGACGATCACCGGATCAACCCTGCGCCCTCAATCTGTTCAGGCCAAGGCAGAGATTGGGGAGCGGCTTAAGGAGAAAGTCTGGCCCTTGCTGTCTGCCGGTACCGTGAAGCCGGTAATGGATAGTACTTTCCCCCTAAGTGAGGCGGCTGCGGCTCATCACCGGATAGATGATTCCTCCCATATAGGGAAAATCGTTTTAAAGGTTTAGGTGTGGAATTTGGGGCCGTTTTTCGCCATATAC
>CALEMG010000326.1 GCA_937910835.1 uncultured Alphaproteobacteria bacterium
CCGAGTCCTGTTTCAGTGGTCCGAGAAAGCTGCACTTGCACCAAGACTACATGAGCGGCAGCGGCGGCATCCGGGTCGAGCGCGGCAAAATAGCCTTTGATCACACCGGCATTCTCGAGCCGTTTCACCCGATCGGCGCAGGGGGTTTTGGTCAAATTCACGCGGCGCGAAAGCTCGACCATCGAAATACGGCCATTCGCCTGAATTTCCCGCAAAATCCGATAATCTATCCTGTCCAATGATGGTATCGCCATACCAATAACCCGTCAAACTTGTAAGTAAGATGTCATAGTATATGTCAATTCAAGGCTTACATCCTAATATTTTTGCTATGCTCCCAAACCAGAAAGCGCCCGTCGATCTCGAAAAATTGTACTGTTTTGACCAGTATTTGGCGGACGTAACAAAAGCTTTTAGCTAGGATATACCTGGACAAGCCCCTTACCCATAAATAATGGAACCAGAGAGTATGTCACGTTACCCCTCAAATAAATTTTTCTTTTGGCATCGCATCAGTTTTTTGGCTGCATGTTTTTCGCTTATTCTTCCCCTTGCCGCCCATTCCACGGACAAGATCGAATACGAGAACTGGCAGGATGTCACCAGTGCCGCAAAGGGGGGAACCGTAAATTGGTTTATGTGGGGCGGTGCCGACAATATCAATCAATATGTTTCCGAATATATCGGCGGAGAACTCAAGAAACGCTACGATATTTCGCTGAACCGAATTGGCATTAACGACACGGCGGAAGCAGTCAATATTGTCCTTGGAGAGAAACAGGCCGGCATTGACGATAAAGGCTCTGTCGATCTGATCTGGATTAATGGCGGCAATTTCCGGACGATGAAACAGGGCGATCTACTTTTATGCGGCTATCACAATCTGTTACCCAACAACCAGCTCGTAAATTGGCAGGACCAGTCCATCGCGAATGACTTCGGTCTTGCCGTGGATGAGTGCGAAGTACCGTGGAACCGGGCGCAATTTGCCTTTGCTTACGACAGCGCCCGCACAAAAAGCCCGCCCAAAAGCATTCCAGAGCTTATTGACTGGGTTAAAGACAATCCTGGCGAGTTCACCTATCCGGCGGCAACGGACTTCAACGGAAGTGTTTTTATCCGCCATGTCTTCTATCATGCCGCAGGCGGGCCCGACGCGCTTCTGGGTAATTTTAACCAAGAGAAGTTTGATACTATCGCACCGAAGGCCTGGGACATCCTCAATGGCATAAAACCCTATCTCTGGCGGGAGGGGAAAACCTATCC
>CALEMG010000327.1 GCA_937910835.1 uncultured Alphaproteobacteria bacterium
GAATTTCAGGCGCGGGCGGAGAAATCTCAGGTCTAGGGAAGACTTCGGTTACCTGAGTTTTATCGTCATTCTCGGGTTCTTGCGGCAGTAGCGGTATTGTCTCGACCGATGCGTCAATCGGCGTACTGGCCGTTATAACAGGGGCAGTGTATTTGCTGTGCTTACCGAAGAAGCTCCAGCTACTGACGCCGATAACAGCAAGAAGAGCGGCTAGAGAGAATATAAATAAAACCGACACCTTGTTTTTAGGTGTCGGTTTTAAAGTATTGTCTGTTTTCAGCTTTCCCACAGTAATCCGCCGGTATTTTCAGTCCTGCCGGCGCAAGCAATGTTGCCGGACTTTAACTAACTTGCCGGAAGGACTAAGATATATAGCTGCTTATTTCGCATCCTTTGTGGCAAAAAGCCAGACACCTTTTAGCAGATCTTTCGCGCGAAGCATTTGATAGTCGAGAATCTCTTCTTCAAGCGCCGCTTCTGCCGCGCCGTCTGCTGAAGATTCCGCTTCATCACCATTTTCAAGATGGTTCCGCAAATCCGCTTCAGATCGACCTCTTGTAGGCTCTAAAACTTCAAGCTTCGCCTGCTCTACTTCGATGTCCGGAACAATGCCTTTAGCCTGAATGGACGTACCGGACGGTGTGTAATAGCGCGCTGTTGTCATCCGCATTGCCCCGTTCCCCTGCAATGGAACGATAGTCTGCACAGAGCCTTTACCGAAGCTTTTCGTTCCAAGAATAACGGCGCGGCCATGATCTTGAAGGGCGCCAGCAACAATTTCAGACGCACTAGCGGAACCGCCGTTGATCAAAACGACAATCGGTTTTCCATCGACGATGTCATCTGGTTTCGCGTTGTACCGCTGCGCATCATTTGCCTCGCGGCCACGGGTGGAGACAATTTCACCTTTTTCAAGGAAATCATCCGAAACCGCAATTGCCTGATCGAGCAGACCGCAGGGATTGTTGCGAAGATCAAGGATGAGGCCCTTGAAATCGCCGTCGGCCTCTTCTTTCAGCCGATTAATCGTCTTGCGAAGGCCATCATCTGTTTGCTCGGTGAAGCTGGAGATCCGGACATAGAGGATATCATCGCCCTCAAGTCGGCCGCGAACGGACTGCACGGTTATGATGGCACGGGTCAAGGTAATATCAAGCGGTTCCTTTTCGCCTGCGCGGCGGATAGTGAGTTTGAGGTCTGTATCGACCAGTCCGCGCATTTTCTCAACAGCTTCGGCAAGTGTGAGGCCAAGCACCGCTTCGTCATCAAGATGTGTAATATAGTCGCCTGCAAGAACGCCTGCCTTGGCTGCGGGTGTATCGTCGATCGGCGCGACAACCTTAACCAGGCCATTTTCCATCGTCACCTCAATACCAAGTCCGCCGAACTTACCGCGGGTTTGCACTTTCATGCCGTCATAGTTTTTGGGATTGAGATAGCTCGAATGCGGATCGAGAGAACTGAGCATGCCGTTAATCGCGGCTTCAATCAGCTTTTCGTCGTCGACCTCTTCAACATAATCTTCGCGGATTTTCGCAAAAACATCGCCAAACAGATTCAGTTGGCGATAGGTTTCAGAACTGGCTTCAACACGATCATCCGGAGTCGCAATAATGGCGACTGACAATATGAGTACCGACGCGGCCAACACTCCTGTTACAAACTGTCTCATTATCCGCTAACCTTTCTATTCTCCGCCATTAACCAAGGGGTAGGGTCAATGGGCGCACCGTTGTTTCTAAGCTCCATATAGAGCTTTGGGTTTTCTTTACTACTCTTTTTCATTTGCCCCACCGGTTCCCCGGCAAGCAATAATTGTCCGACTACCCCGTCAATAGCTCCCATTCCAGACAGCAGTGTATGATATCCGTCACCATGGTCAATGATCAGCAGTAGTCCATAGTGCCGGAAAGGGCCGGCGAAGGCAATCTGACCATCGAATGGCGAGATAACAGCCGCCTCGGGGCGGGTTTCAATAACAATTCCCTTTTTGTGACCTGCCTGATCACTTTCATCATACTTAGTAATGATCCGGCCGCCTACGGGCAGCGGAAGCAGGCCTTTTGCCTCCGTGAATTGGCGTGCCGGTCCGATACTTGCTAATTTCGGAGATACTGTCGATTGAGTAACTGTTTTCTCATCTTCTGATTTCTGCGCTTCTGCAATCGCCTTGGTGGCAATGGCTTTCTTTTCTTTTTCTTTCTCGGCAATTTCCCGCTGAAGCCGGGCACGCTCGTCGGCTCGTTGTCGTGCCTTGTCATCCTCTAGCCGCTGCATGAGCGCTTCCGTATCGCGCACGTCTGACGTTAGCTTTTGCAGTCTTTGCTGCTCGGTTACGCTGGCGACCGAGATTTTCTTCTGTGCGGCGCGTTTCTCAGCGAGCAGTTGATCAAGATTACCCTGCTCGGCGATACGTTTTTCGCGCAGCGCTGTGAATTCCTCTCTCTCGGTGGCATACTGCGCGCGAAGGCTTGCCAAGGTGTCAAGCTGGGCCGAGAGTTGATCCGCCTCCTTTTTCAATTTTGGCAATATGGATTGCAATAGGGAAGACGTGCGCAAGCTATCCACCAGCCCGCTTGGGTTTCCCATCAATGTCCCTTCCGGCTGGCGGCTGAGGTTGATAAGGGCAGAGAGCATCACGGCAAGATCGGCATTTCTTTTGGAAAGATTTTGGAGTGTTTCATCTTCAACCTGGCGGATTTGATCAAGCCGCTCTTCAACGTCAACGAGATCTTGGTCAAGAAGGGTAAGGTTACGGCCAGCCGCAACCAGCCTTTGCTTGAGGGCCTTAATTTCACCGCCGAGATTATCGAGTTGGCTGGAGAAATTTTCCTGCCGTGTTTCCGCATCCGCAAGTGCCTTTCGCAATTTCTCTAGATCGTTATCCGGGGACGCCGCCCAAGATGCTATGGGCAGCAGCAATGACAACCCGAGAAACCCGCAGGCAGCACGCCGTAAAGCCCGGCGCGAACGAAAAGAACTGAACTCAGGACGCAACACGGTCTTTTTCCAGCCCCTCCCTCACATGAACAAGATTTGTACCGGTCATTTCCGAAGGGATATCCATACCCATAAGATTTAGAACTGTTGGCGCAAGGTCCGCCAGTGTGCCATCTTTAACAGAAGCGCCGTCCGGCCCAACGGCGAGCACGAAAGGAACAAGGTTTGTCGTATGCGACGTGTAGGGCGCCTGCGTTGTTGGATCACGCATGACCTCTATGTTGCCGTGATCGGCGGTAATCATCATTGCCCCGCCAACCTCTTTGATCGCATGGGCCAGTTTGCCGATACAATCGTCGATCACTTCCACCGCTTTGATCGCAGCCTCCATCACACCCGTATGGCCAACCATGTCCGGATTGGCGAAATTAACGACGATCAGGTCAAATTTCTCCGCCTCAATCGCTTCGATCAACTTGTCACGCACTTCAAATGCAGACATTTCCGGTTTCAGGTCATAGGTTGCGACTTTCGGACTGGGGATCAGAATGCGTTCCTCCCCCTCATATACGCGTTCTTCCCCACCATTCAGGAAGAAGGTGACATGCGCATATTTCTCGGTTTCCGCTATTCGAAGCTGCGTCTTTCCAGCATTCGCGACCACTTCACCTAGTGTATGCTTTACTTCGACTGGAGGAAACAGGGCAGGGATGGAGCTGGAGAGTTCCGTTGAATATTCAATCATGCCCTTGATAGTCGCCAAATTCGACCGTTTTGCTCGCTTGAAACCGCTAAAGCTGTCATCAATGATTGCGGTAAGAAGCTCCCGTGCGCGGTCGGCGCGAAAATTTGCCATGATGAAGGTGTCACCATCCTGGACACCCTCATATCCGTCTGCGATATGGGGCTGGAAAAACTCATCTGTTTCACCAGTCTTATAAGCGCGTTCAAGCGCCGCAGCTGGATTGGTGAATTTCTCGCCTTCAGCGGAAAAAATAGCGTTATAGGCCGTCTCGACCCGATCCCAGTTGGTATCGCGGTCCATCGCGAAATAGCGCCCGACGAGAGTCGAGATCTGTGCATGGCTGAGGGCAGTGAGTTGCTTCACCACGTCTTTGGTAAAGCCCGCGCCACTTGTCGGCGGAGTATCCCGGCCATCCATAAATCCGTGCAGGCAAACCTCTATGCCCGCGTCATCCATGATCCTGGCAAGTGCCACCATATGGTCCTGATGGGAATGCACGCCACCGGGGGACAGCAGGCCCGCAATATGACAGCGGCCGCCTGATGCTTTCAGCTTTGAGATGACATCCAGAAGTTCCGGGTTTTGCGCCAGGGCGCCAGTTTTAATCTCACGATTAATTCTGGGGAGATCCTGAAGGATAATCCGGCCACTACCAATGGTCATATGCCCGACCTCGGAATTGCCCATTTGACCTTCCGGCAAGCCGACGTCTGCGCCGGACGTGCCCAGCAGGCTGTGCGGTTGCGGCGCCACCATACGGTCCCAATTGGGTGTATTGCCTGCGGCGATGGCGTTATCGACGTCCGTTTCGCTATGGCCCCAGCCATCAAGAATACAGAGCATAACGGGACGCGGAGTAGGAGAATTATCACTATGGCTTTTCATAACCGTCTTTATAGTCCCGTTAAAATTAAGATTCCATTATAATCATGCGCGATGATACGGATGGTTTGCCAGAATCGAGGAGGCCCGATAAAGCTGCTCCGCCAGCAGTCCCCTGACCATAAGATGCGGCCATGTCATGGCGCCAAGGGAGAGCAATCTGTCGGCTTTTGCCAAGGTTTCCTTGCTATGGCCCTCTGCGCCGCCAATCAGGAAAGACACTGTCTGCACGCTGTCATCGGCATATTGCCCAAGCATTTTGGCAAATTCGGGGCTGGTCATGCTTTTGCCCTTTTCATCAAGGGCAATAAGGGTTGCGCCGTCCGGCACAGCCCCCATTAGCAACGCCGCTTCGCGGCTTTTACGCTTTTCCCCTTTGAGCGGTTTCTTTTCCTCGACTTCCTTCAGGTCAAGCGGCCAAGGCAGGCGGCCCGCATATTCGGAATACATTTCCTGCAGCGGACCGCCCCGAAACCTGCCGACGCTGGCAATAACAAGGCGCATCCACTTACCCTTCAAGCGTAGAAACCAGGCCCTAAAAAGGGTTAGTTGATCATTTCCATCGGAATGTCGGGCGCCCAGATTTTCTCCAGGTTATAGAAATCCCGAACTTCTGGTCTGAAAAGATGAACAACGACATCGCCGGCATCGACCAGTATCCAGTCACCACCGGTTTGTCCCTCCATCCGGACCGAACCGAAACCTTCCTCCTTGATACGCTCTTTCAAATGACTAGCCATCGCTGCCACCTGACGGGTGGAGCGGCCATTGGCAATAACCATGTAATCAGCGAAGGAGGTTTTTCCGGCAAGGTCGATAGAGACGAGATCTTCCGCTTTGTCGTCGCTCAGTGTTTTTTCAACGAGATCGCGGAGTTTAGCAACTACAGCTTTGTTAGCTTTCATAATAGGGATCAATTATTCTCCAAAAAGTAATGATCATATTTCGTCCTTACACATCTAATTTGGGAATTTTTTGGCTCAAGAGCAAGTATTTCCTGCAGTGTCATGATAATTTCTTATTTGCGTACTGCTTAGATTGAACGCCGTCTCGGGCAAAAATGCCCAGGCCGGTGGTGCCATTTCGGCGAGCTGGCGACGGTAATCCCCAAAGAGAGTGTTCAAAACGCGGTTCTTTCGATACATCGAAGCAACCTTTCCGTTCAAGGCTTTATAGGTATAGCCGGGTCGGTTGAAAATTGCTACGGGAACCATGTCCATGATCTGCTGCCATTGCTGCCATTTTGGAAGTTGGACCATATTATCTGCTCCCATGAGCCAGACAAATTTATGTTGCGGATAAGTCACTTTAAGGGCGGCGATGGTCCGCGCGGTTCTTTGTTCGCCAATGCGTGCCTCAAAATCGGAAACTTGGATTTTAGGATGACGGGCGATTTTCTTTGCCGCATCCAACCGCTCCTCAAATTCTGCCATGCCTTCCGACGATTTCAGCGGATTTTGCGGAGAGACCAGCCACCATATCTGATCGAGATTGAGAAGGCGAAGCGCTGCCAGGCTGCTCTGGCGGTGCCCTTCATGGGCGGGATTGAATGATCCGCCAAGCAATCCGATTTATTGAGCTCTCATGGATATGTCAGGGCCGTGTCTGGCCGGTGCCCTTGACGATATATTTAAAGCTGGTGAGTTGCTCAACGCCGACCGGGCCGCGCGCATGCATCTTTCCCGTTGAAATGCCGATTTCCGCGCCCATGCCAAACTCTCCGCCATCGGCAAACTGCGTTGAGGCATTCTGCAAGACGATTGCGCTATCCACCTTTCGCATAAATTCAGCGGCTGCATGATTATCTTCGGTGATGATACAATCGGTGTGATGGGAGCCATAGGTCTCGATATGGCGGATCGCAGCCTCCAGATCATCGACGATGCGAATGGAGAGGATCGGCTCCAGATACTCAGTGCGCCAATCTTCTTCCGTTGCGGGCGTGACGCGGCTGTCCAACGTTTGAACGTCTTCATCACCACGCACATCGCATCCGGTTGTAATCAGGTCGTCGAGAATAGCGGGCAGTAGCTCCCTAGCTACTGCGCGATTGACAAGCAGGGTTTCAAGAGCGCCACAGACACTTACCCGGCGCATTTTTGAATTGAGCACGATGTCATGCGCTTTTCTCGGGTCAGCTTTTTCATCGATATATATATGAACCAGCCCCTCAAGATGGGAAAAGACGGGAATGCGGCTTTCCTTCTGTACCCGTTCGATCAGGTTGCGGCCACCGCGAGGAACGATCACATCCACATAGTCGGACATCCTCAGCAGTTCGCCGACGGCCGCACGATCGGTTGTCGGGAGCATCTGGATCGCTTCCACAGGAAGTCCTGCGGCGGCAAGTCCGTCTTGCAGGCAGGACCAGATGGCACGGCTGGAGTGATAACTTTCCGAGCCTCCACGCAAGATGCAGGCATTTCCAGATTTAAGGCAGAGGCTCCCTGCATCTGCCGTGACATTGGGGCGGGATTCATAGATGATCCCGATGACACCCAAGGGTACGCGCACCCGCGAAATCTGCAACCCGTTGGGTCGATCCCATTCAGCGATGACATCACCAACAGGGTCTGTTAGCTCTGCAATGGCCTCAAGACCTTCCGCCATGGCCTCGATCCGCGCGTCATTAAGCTCCAGCCTGTCTAGAAGCGCGGCGGAAATCCCTTTGGAACCAGCCGCCGCCATGTCTTTTGCATTCGCGCTCATGATCTCATCTTTACGCGCGCGCAGGGCGTTGGCCGCTTCGCGGAGGGCCTTGTTTTTTGTATCCGTCGGGGCAAGGGACAGCTCACTTGCGGCCTTTCGTGCGCCGCGACCCAAGTCTTCCATCATGCGGGCGATATCGCCGCTGTTGCTGATCTGAGGCTGTGCTGTCATTTTTTATTTCCCGTTTACCGGATTAGTTTAACGCAAGTTCATCCCGGTGAATCATCTCATCGCGTCCAGAATAGCCGAGAATTTCGGCAATCTCACTACTTTTATGCCCGATAATACATTGTGCATCATCAGACGAATAAGCGACCAGGCCGCGCCCGAGCTCCTCCCCGCCCATATTCACGACGGTCTCAAGATCGCCCCGCTCGAACGGTCCTTCCACTTTGGAAACACCCGCAGGGAGCAGGCTTTTGCCGGATTTGAGAGCTTTTTCTGCGCCCTTATCGATCATCAGCTGCCCGCGTGAAGAAAGACTGGCCGCAATCCATTTCTTCCGTGCCTTGCGCGGGCTATCATGGGCGATAAAGCAAGTCGACAGTGCGCCGTCTTCCAACGCTTTTAACGGATGCATAACCGTACCGCTCGTAATGAACATATTGCAGCCTGCCGCCATAGCTATTTGTGCTGCTTTCAACTTGGTTTCCATTCCACCGCGGCCGACGTCGGTTTTTGTCTTGCTGGCCATGGCGAGGATCTCGTTATCGAGGTCCTTCACTTCATGAATGAATTTGGCATCCGCATCACCCTTTGGATCGGCGCTATAAAGCCCGTCGACATCGCTAAGTAGAACAAGGCAGTCCGCCGATATCATCTGTGCCACGCGGGCGGCAAGACGATCGTTATCCCCGTATCGGATTTCGCTCGTTGCGACGGTATCATTTTCATTCACGACGGGCAGAGCGCCAAGGGAGAGGAGGGTGGTAATAGTGCTTCGTGCATTGAGGTAGCGGCGGCGTTCCTCCGTGTCTCCGGGCGTAAGCAGGATTTGCGCTACCTGAATTTTTTCAAGCCCGAGAATTTCCTGATAGGCATGGGCGAGTTGAATCTGGCCGGTTGCCGCAGCGGCCTGACTTTCCTCCAGTCGGAGGGGATTGTTTTTCAGGCCCAGCACATGTCGGCCCATGGCAATGGAACCGCTGGAGACAATCAGCACTTCCTGGCCGCGGCGGCGCATCTGTGCGATATCCTGACCGAGGGCTGCCAGCCAGTCCCGGCGTAGTTGGCCCGAGGCGCTGTCTACAAGAAGGGAAGAGCCAATCTTGATGACAACGCGTTTTGCACGGGTGAATCGGTTAATCAGGGACGCCATGTTGTCGGTTCTTCTCCGGCCAGCAGTTTTTCTTCCGCCTCTTGTTCTGCTTTTTCCTCTGCCTTGCTTTCATCCACAATCTTCAACAGAGCAAAAAGGAGAGGCTCAACATTTTCGCCAATCACAGCGGAAATTACATGGACGGGTTTCCCCGAAGCATTCTTGATCGCATTGACTTTTTCTTCCAGTTCTTCCTCGTTCACCGAATCCATCTTATTCAACGCAATTATTTCTGGTTTCTTTGCAAGCCCCTCATCATAAGCGGCGAGTTCGCGGCGGATCGTTTCGTATGAACCCATAACATCTTCTTCAGTCGCGTCGATCAAATGCAGCAGAACGCGGCATCGCTCTACATGCCCAAGGAAACGGTGGCCGAGCCCCACTCCTTCCGATGCACCCTCAATCAGGCCCGGGATATCGGCAAGGACGAATTCCCGCTCCCCGACAGCAACGACGCCAAGCTGAGGAACAAGTGTAGTAAATGGATAATCCGCGATTTTGGGTCTGGCGCGGCTGGTGACGCTCAAGAAGGTCGATTTGCCTGCGTTGGGCAATCCCACCAGCCCGACATCGGCAATCAGTTTAAGGCGTAGCCAGATCCAGCGTTCTTCACCGGGCCAGCCGGGTTCGATTTTACGCGGTGCACGGTTTGTCGCGGTCTTGAAGGCCGCGTTGCCGCGCCCGCCATCGCCACCCTTGCAGAGGACAATCCGCTGCCCGACTTCTGTTAGATCAGCAATCAGGGTTTCATTGTCTTCTTCAAAAACTTGCGTTCCAACCGGAACTTTGAGGATGATGTCGGTCGCCGCTGCGCCGGTCCGGTCGCGTCCCATACCGTGGCCGCCACTCTTTGCCTTGAAATGTTGCTGATAGCGGTAATCGATTAGCGTATTGAGTCCTTCGACACATTCAACAATGACAGAACCGCCCCGCCCGCCGTCGCCGCCGTTCGGGCCGCCGAACTCGATAAATTTTTCACGCCGGAAACTGAGCGCACCAGGGCCTCCGTTGCCGGAGCGAAGAAAAACTTTCGCTTGATCGAGAAATTTCATAACGCTGTCGTTCGCCTCAATTTGACGCCGGGCGCGGCCCAAGCGTCACATAAACAAAAAAGGGGAATGGCCGGACCATTCCCCTTCTTCAAATCTTCTAGCCGTTTAAAGCGGGCGTTATGCCTGCTGTTCTACGGATACATAGATCTTTCCGCCACTTTTCTTGGTAAATTTTACATTACCATCGATAACGGCGAAGATGGTGTGGTCCTTGCCCATTCCTACATTGTCGCCCGGGTACCATTTGGTGCCGCGCTGGCGCAGAATGATGTTACCTGGAATAACTTTCTCACCACCATATTTCTTGATGCCAAGGCGGCGGCCAGCTGAGTCGCGACCGTTACGGGATGAACCGCCAGCTTTTTTATGTGCCATCTAGCTTACTCCTCGGTTTTCTTAGCTGCTGCCTTTTTAGGCGCGGCTTTTTTCGCAGGTGCTTTCTTCGCAGCAGCGGCCTTTGGGGCTGCCTTCTTGGCAGGGGCCTTTTTGGGCGCGGCTTTCTTCGGTGTGGCTTTGGCCTTCTCTTCCTTTGCAGGAGCGTCGGCTTTTACCTCAGCTTCCTTCTTCGGAGCGGTTTTTTTGGCTGCTGCCTTCTTCGCGCCCTTGGCGGCGATATCTGTGATTCTCAGAACTGACAGGTCCTGACGGTGTCCGGCCTTGCGGCGGTAGTTCTGCCGACGCTTTTTCTTGAAGACTACGATTTTGTCGGCGCGCGCCTGCTCCAGCAGGGTTGCCGAAACAACGGCACCGTCCAGAAGCGGTGTACCAACGGTCAACGCACCGTCATCACCGGAAATGGCCAGAACCTCATCGAGCTGAACGCTGTCACCGGCTTCACCCGTCAGGCGTTCCACCTTGATAACATCGTCTTTGGCGACTTTATATTGCTTGCCGCCGGTTTTGATCACTGCAAACATGGCTGATCCGTTTCGAACATGTTGAATGGGCCGCCAAGACTGAATTCCTAGCGCACCACAATTGAAGGGCGCAATATATCCATGGGGAGGGCGAAGTCAACCTGATTCAGGCATCGATTTGAAGTTTTTGGCGCATTCTGCACTTGCGCCGCCAAATCCCATGCGCTACAAGCCGTTTTCCACGGATTTTGAGCGTTTACGGGCGTGTTATAAGGCCCTCCCGCATAAAATACGAACGCGGTCGGTTGGCAGAGTGGTTGAATGCGCCGGTCTCGAAAACCGGTAAGGGTGAATGCCCTTCGAGAGTTCGAATCTCTCACCGACCGCCATCTAACCATCTTTTGCAGTATCGCGCAGGCTAAAGTTTAGTATGCACTGTGTTCCCTGGTCAGCTTCGGGAGCTTGTCTTGTGGTCTTGCGGGGGCTATCATTTGCACAAAGTTTGCTAGACATCTTAGTTCTTACGTGGGCTTAAAAGAGAATGAGTTTTCTTCGAATTTCCATTCACACCAGCATAGAACGCAATAACGCGGTAACGAAGGTGCGTGAAGCAATTGGCGAATGCGGAGGATGGATTGTCAGCCACTCTTTCTTCTCAAATCTTATGGCTACAATAAATTTTGAGATTCCCATGAATAATGCGGAATTATTTATTGTGAAGTTGAAAGAGGTCGATTTCAATCCGGATATCGAAAGTGAAATCCCCGAAGGGGGAAAAGGTGACTTGCGTGGTCAGGTAACGCTGTCATTTCTTCACCAAGACCCAGATTTAAAGAGAGATATTCCGGCGTTTGGATGAATGCGCCTGCGAAGTGGAGACCGTGGAAATTCATTCGACTGTAAATTTGGGCTCTCAGGAGGTGTCCAATTGTCGCAGAGCGTTAAAAAAAACTGACAACGTCCGAAGAAATGCTAGTCTGTCTGTATCTTGGAGTGTGCGGAGTAAGGCAGCATGTTTGGCATTGACGCAATTGACCTCGCCCGAATGCAATTCGCCTTTACGGTGTCGTTTCATATTATTTTTCCGGCATTTTCCATTGGGCTGGCCAGCTATCTCGCCGTTCTTGAGGGATTGTGGCTCTGGAAAAAGGAAGAACGATATCTAGAGGTTTTCAACTACTGGAAGACAATTTTTGCTGTCGGTTTCGGTATGGGGGTCGTCTCTGGGATCGTTATGGCCTATCAGTTCGGGACGAACTGGTCCGTCTTTTCCGACAAAGCGGGGCCGGTCATCGGACCATTGATGGGCTACGAGGTAATGTCGGCCTTTTTTCTTGAGGCTGGGTTCCTTGGCATTATGCTGTTTGGCCAGAAGCGAGTCGGGCCTGGGCTCCATTTTTTTGCTACACTTATGGTGGCAGCAGGCACTCTCTTCTCTGCCTTTTGGATTCTCTCTGTCAATTCCTGGATGCAGACGCCCACTGGTCATATAATCAACGCGGCTGAACAGTTTGTCCCGGACGACTGGTTTAATGTGATTTTCAATCCGTCATTCCCCTATCGGCTTGTCCATATGGTGCTTGCTGCATATTTGACGACAGCCTTTGTTGTCGGTGCCGTCGGTGCCTTTCATCTGCTGAAAGACAAGACAACCAAGAACGCCCGACTGATGTTTTCAATGGCAATGTGGATGGCGGCGATTGTGACGCCAATCCAGATAATCGCAGGCGATCAGCATGGGTTGAACACGTTGGAGCATCAGCCGGCGAAAATTGCGGCGATAGAGGGGCACTATGAAAATGTAAAAGGTGCGCCGCTCCTCCTTTTCGGCATTCCGGATAATGAGGAAGCGAAGACCCTATACACGATTGAGGTGCCAAGGCTGGGGTCGCTTATCCTGACCCACAGCTGGGACGGTGAGTTGCTGGGCCTGAATTCTTTCCCTAGGGAGGATTGGCCGAATACGTTTCTTGTTTTCTGGGCTTTCAGGATCATGGTTGGAATGGGCATGATAATGCTCTTCATCGGAATGTGGAGCCTGCTTCGGCGTCATCAGGGACGACTTTATGAGGATCGATGGCTCGCCCGCGCCGCGGTGGCTGCGGGGCCAATTGGCTTTGTGGCCGTGCTCTGTGGCTGGATCACGACGGAAGCGGGGCGGCAGCCTTGGACGGTCTATGGTTTGTTGCGAACGGCGGATAGTGCCTCTCCGCTTAACGGGGTAGAAGTTGGCGGCACGTTAATTGCCTTTATTGTCGTCTATTTTGTCCTGTTTGGAACTGGTGTGTATTATATGCTGCGGCTGATGGCGAAAACGCCCGAAACCGTCCGAGAGACAGCGACAACCAGCCTGAAGAGGGCTTCCGGCATGACGGGCGCGCCCTCAACTCTTGATCGCTCCGATTCATGATGCGGGGGAGGAAAAAGCATGTTGGAATTTGACCTACCACTTATCTGGGCCGCGATTATCGCCTTCGCGATCTTGGCCTATGTCTCGCTTGATGGATTTGATCTCGGGGTCGGGATCCTGTTTCCTCTAGTTTCTGAAGAAACGGGCCATCGCGACGTGATGATGAATTCAGTTGCGCCGATTTGGGATGGGAACGAAACCTGGCTCGTCCTTGGTGGAGGGGGGTTGCTTGCTGTATTTCCGCTTGCCTATGCGGTTGTTTTGCCTGCCCTTTATATTCCGATTGTTACTATGTTGCTGGGCCTCATCTTCCGGGGGGTCGCCTTCGAATTTCGCTGGCGCGCCTCCGAGAAGAACCGTATCTGGTGGGATCGATCCTTCGCCTTCGGGTCCATTATGGCCACTTTGGCGCAAGGTATATGTCTGGGGGCGCTCATTCAGGGAATTGAAGTTGTTGATCGGAGTTACGCAGGGGGTCGCCTCGACTGGCTGACGCCGTTTTCATTGCTGACCGGTGTGTCCCTTGTCATGGGATATGCGTTGCTGGGATCGACTTGGCTGGTGATGAAAACTGAGGGGGAACTGCAGAGCACAGCCCGTAAATTTGCCATGATTTCTGGCGGTGGGACCCTCATTCTTATCGGCATTGTCAGTATTGTAACCCCGTTTCTCGATGCGCAGTATCACTATCGCTGGTTTGAAGGGGCTAACCTTGTCTTCAGCTTCATTGTTCCGATAGTATTGGCGGT
>CALEMG010000328.1 GCA_937910835.1 uncultured Alphaproteobacteria bacterium
TGAAGTGGCTGACACATCACCGTCGTTGAAGTCTGAAGGAGTTATTCGGAGGCCGAATAGCACTCCTCCGCCTGGGCCAGGCTAATAGACCAGACTAGAGCAAGCACAGACAGCACGGCGCGGATAATCATCGGACAAACCTCTTTCATTTTGGACAGTGCGGTTTTTTAACGAAGTTGCAGGGATATATTTTTTCTCTACTATAACAGCAACATGACTGAGGAAAAGAGAATCAATCAGAGTGAGCGACGCAATGTCGACACGTTCAAGCTGGCCGTGCACCGCACCGAGCTTGCGAACCGGCGTACCCTGATGGCTTACGTCAGGACGGCAATTGGGCTGACTGCTGCCTCTATTGCCTTGATCAAGCTGGTCGACGATAACTGGCTTACTATCTTGGGTTGGGGTCTTCTGCCGCTTGCCGTAATATGTCTGTTAATCGGGATTGATGACTATCACCGGGTGAAAAAGTCAATCAATGAGGAAAAGCGCGACGGCGGGCTTTAGCGCTATTTGCGCATAAAAAAGCCGGAGGCTTGTGGCGCTCCGGCTTTTGTTTGGGTTCTCAGCGATTAGCGTGAGTAATATTCGACGATCAGGTTCGGTTCCATCATCACCGGATATGGTACATCGGCCAGTTTTGGGATCGCGTTGAAGGTTCCCTTCATCGCCTTGTGATCAACCTCGATATATTCCGGCACTTCCCGCTCGGGGCTGTCGGCAGCTTCAAGGACCAGCGCCATCTGTTTTGATTTCTGGCGAACTTCAACCACGTCACCCACTTTCACCTGATATGAGGCGATATTGACCTTGCGGCCATTGACCATGACATGGCCGTGGTTGACAAACTGGCGCGCCGCGAAAACGGTAGGCACGAATTTCATGCGGTAGACAACAGCGTCAAGGCGCCGCTCCAGTAGACCGATGAGGTTTTCTGATGTGTCGCCTTTAAGACGGGTCGCTTCTGCGTACAGGCGACGGAAGCCTTTTTCGGTGATGTTGCCGTAATAGCCTTTGAGTTTCTGCTTCGCGCGGAGATGGATACCAAAGTCGGAGATTTTACCCCGGCGGCCCTGACCATGCTGGCCCGGTCCATATTCGCGGCGGTTAACAGGGCTTTTCGGACGACCCCAGAGGTTTTCGCCCATGCGGCGATCGATTTTATATTTCGCTTGAATGCGTTTGCTCATTAACTTGATCCAGTTTTTAAATTCAGGAAAAAGGCACGCCGACGAGGCCTGCACAAGGCGCGCATAATAGGTTTTAAGCGCCTGTTGTCAATCCATTTTGGATAATTTTTCTATTCCAACGCGCTAATGAAGCCGAGAATTTCCTCGGTGACGATCTCCGGTGCTTCATGAGTGACCCAATGGGTCACGCCGGGTAGCATTTTGACCGTGACATTATCGATGAATTCTTCAATGCCCGTGATGTTGTTTTTCACCAGCGCATGGTCCGCATCGCCCCAGAGAACAAGGGTGGGCACATGCACCTTGAATTTTTCAGGATCCATACCGGATCCCCTACCCTTCGTCTCCGAAGTCGCGGGGACAAGCGGTGATGCGCGATAATAATTCAGCATCGCCGTCATCGCGCCCGGTTGGGCCCAGGCGGCCCGGTAAGCCTCTTCATCCTCTTTCGTCATCTGGCCCTTGTCGATATGGGTTCTGAAGGTCCAATCCATCAGCCATTTGCTGTTGTCTTTCAGTATGTCCGCCTCGACACCAGCGTTCTGGAAATAGGCCATATACTGGCTATGGGCGATCTGCTCCTCATTATTATTGAGCAGTTCGGCGAAAATATAAGGGTGCGGGCCGTTCATGATAATGAGGCCTTTGATCCGCTCCGGATGCGCGATGGCGACCGCATAGGCGATGGCCGCGCCCCAATCATGGGCGACAAGATAGAATTTATCCTGTCCTAAATGGTCGGCAAGGCCGATTACATCACCGATCAGATGATGGATACGGTAGGACTTCACCCCCTCGGGCTTGTCGGAAAGGTTATAGCCGCGCATATCCGGTGCGACCGCGTGATACTTCTCTCCCACCACGGGAAGCTGATCTTTCCAGCAGTACCAGAACTCCGGAAAGCCATGCAGCATGAGGACGAGTTCCTCGTTCCCCTCGCCGCATTCGGCATAGTGAAGATTGATATCGCCGATTTTCGCGCGTTTATGGCTGATCGTTGTCATTTGTCTTGTTCTTCACCTTCATGGTCAGGCCCTTGATAATGCCCTGAAACGCCCGCACATCGGATTCCATTAGCCCGAGCCGCTGGAACATATTGCGCATATTCTGCAGGATAACATGCTTGCGCTGCAGGATCGGCTCAAAATAACCACGGGCATCCAGCTCTCGCTCGATCCGATCAAAAAGATGCGAAAGTTCCGCCTTGTTGGCGGGGCGTTCCTCGTTATGGACCTGTACGGGAGGGGTGTCATCGGCAGCCTGAAACCATTCATAACCAACCAGCAGGACAGCCTGCGCCAAATTGATCGACGAAAAATCGGGATTGAGCGGCACAGAGATAATACTGTCGGCGAGCGCGACATCTTCGCGCGAGAGGCCGACGCTTTCCTTGCCGAAGAGAATTCCCGTTGCCGCGCTCTTATTTGCAGGAGCGCGCAGTTCCGCCGCCGCCGCGCGAGGGGTTGAAATTTTCTTGATCACATCACGCGGGCGGGCCGTGGTTGCATAAACATGGTTGAGATCGGCGATGGCATCCTCGGTGCATCCGAAAACCCGGGTGTTCTCCAGCACGATATCCGCGCGGGATGCCATGGCGATTGCCCGGTCATTAGGCCAGCCATCACGCGGGGCGACAAGGCGGAGGTCGGTCAGGCCGAAATTCAGCATCGCCCTTGCCGCAGCGCCAATATTCTCGCCCATTTGCGGCTCGACGAGGATAATCGCAGGCATGGTAACGTCTGTCATGGGTGACTTACTTGCCCGCCGCCGGCGCGCCCGCGCGATAAAGCTTATAGGTGATACTGTCGATCAGTGCCGCGAAGGAGGCATCGACGATATTAGGCGAGACCCCGACCGTGAACCAGCGCTTGTTGCTGCTGTCCGTGCTCTCGATCAGGACGCGGGTCACCGCCTCTGTACCCGAGGTGAGGATACGCACCTTGAAATCCACGAGACGGAGATCATCGATATAGTCGGAATATTTGCCCAAATCCTTGCGGAGCGCACTATCGAGGGCATTGACCGGGCCGTTGCCCTCGCCCACGGACATATAGCGCTCTCCATCGATCAGGAGTTTAACCACTGCATCGGAGACAGACATCAATTCGCCCTTGGCGTTATGGCGCCGCTCGACCTGTACACGGAAGCTTTCCACATCGAAATATTTCGGGACCTGCCCCAGACGACGGCGGGCCATCAGCTCGAAGCTCGCAAGCGCCCCGTCATAGGAGAAGCCGTCGAACTCCCGCTCCTTCACCTCTTCGAGCAGGCGATCGACCTTCGGATCCTTCGGATCGATCTCAAGGCCGAAATCACGGAGCTGCGCGAGGATATTCGATCGGCCCGCCTGATCGGAGACCAGCAGATGCCGCTTGTTTCCGACGAGTTCCGGTTCCACATGCTCGTAGGTTTTCGGGTCTTTCTCCACCGCAGAGACATGAAGCCCGCCCTTGTGGTCAAAGGCGGAGGAGCCGACATAGGCCTGATGGCGATTGGGGGAGCGGTTGAGGATTTCATCCAAAAGACGGGAAACCGGGGTCAGTTTTTTAAGCCCCTCTTCCGTGATGCCGGTATCGACCATGGATTTAAATGGTTCTTTCAGCACCAGCGACGGAATAAGGGAGATGATATTGGCGTTGCCGCAGCGTTCACCAAGGCCGTTCAAGGTGCCTTGTACCTGCCGAGCACCCGCCTTTACCGCCATCAGGGTATTGGCGACGGCGTTTTCAGTGTCATTATGGGTATGGATGCCGAGATGGCTGCCGGGGATATGTTCGGTGACTTCGGTGACGATCCGCTCCACCTCGTCAGGCAGCGTGCCGCCATTGGTATCACAGAGCACCATCCAGCGGGCGCCCGCGCCGTAAGCTGCCTTCAGGCAGGCCAGTGCGAATTCCGGATTCGACTTATAGCCATCGAAAAAATGTTCCGCATCATACATCGCCTCCCGCCCC
This sequence comes from uncultured Alphaproteobacteria bacterium, assembly GCA_937910835.1. Classification (GTDB taxonomy): domain Bacteria; phylum Pseudomonadota; class Alphaproteobacteria; order Sneathiellales; family Sneathiellaceae; genus Sneathiella. Next base: position 4,145 of record CALEMG010000328.1, read on the forward strand.
TGACGGACAATCTCGGCAATGCTGTCGGCGATGAGTTCGAGGTTTTCCTCCATCGTGATACCAAGCGCGACATCGACATGAAAATCCCAAGCCTTGCCGACGATGCAGACGGCGGGCGTTTTGGCATCCAGAATGGCGCTGAGGCCCGGATCGGTGGAGACACTGCGTCCCGGCCGCCGCGGCATGCCAAAGGCGGTGATTGTTGCTCTTTCGAGCGTCGGCGGGT
>CALEMG010000329.1 GCA_937910835.1 uncultured Alphaproteobacteria bacterium
CCGGGCGCTGAAGGACCGGACGCTTCCATATTTTACAGACAAGCTGAAGTCGATTTTGATATTGTTCTGGTGCCGGTTTTTTCGCGCGAAGATTATGCTGGGGTTCTATTTCAGTGGACTTGATCACATAGACCCCAATAAATATTGGACCAACACGTAAATTTGCTCAGCGATATGCTGATGTTAGGATTATAGCCATGTGCGGTTTAGCCGGATTTTTGAACTTCCCGAACCATGTTGAGCATGCGAACGCCGCTTCTGTGATCCAGCAGCATCGCGGACCGGATTCGCAGGACGTCTGGACGGAAGGGAATATATCGCTTGCCCATCAGAGGCTCTCGATTATTGACGTGAATGCGCGGTCGGACCAGCCGATGCTGAAGCATAATTACGTCATGGTCTATAACGGCGAGATTTATAACTATAAAGAGCTGAGAAAGACGCTCGAAGCGGAACATGGGGTTGAGTTCAAGACAAGCTCCGACACGGAAGTGGTGCTGGAATCCTTCCGTCTGAAGGGGCCGAAATGCCTAGAAGATTTCATCGGCATGTTTGCCATCGCGATTTATGACCGTGACAAGAAGGAACTCTTCCTCGCCCGCGATCATTTCGGCATCAAGCCGCTGTTTTTCTTTAAAAATGGAAAGAACTTCTGCTTCTCGTCTGAGCTGAAAACCATCGCGAAAATCATTGATGAGCCATTCCAGGTGTATTTTGCGGCGCTTTCTTCCAGTATGCATCTCCTTTGGCTGCCAGATCATTTCTGCATTTTTGAAGGTGTCCACAAGGTGCAGCCGGGGCAATATCTGATTGTCGATACGGACGGTAATATCAAGGAAACCACCTATTGGGAATTACCGGACTATCATGCCGGGCCGATTGATGAGCGGGACGCAGTGGAGGAACTGACGAAAAGCTTCGAAAGTTCCATCGATCGGCATCTTGTTTCCGATGTTGAGGTTGGCAGTTTTTTGAGTGGCGGGCTTGATTCATCGTTGGTCAGTACAATTGCGCGGCGCAAGCTTGGGAAGCTCAAAACCTTCACCATTGGCATGTCGGAAGCGGACAAACGTGTCGAGCAGATGGCCGATGACCAGAAATATGCGGAAATGCTCGCCGAAAAAGAAGGATTTGATCACCAGACGTTGGTTGTTAACCCCGACCTGATGTCACTGCTGCCGAAAGTCATCTACAGCCTGGATGAACCCATTGGCGACCCCGCTGCGCTCAATACCAAACTGATTTGCCAATCGGCGAAAGACATGGGGATCAAGGTATTGCTCTCTGGCATGGGTGCGGATGAGTTGCATTTCGGGTATCGTCGGCAGAAGGCCTGGCTGATGGCTGAGAAATATCGCAAACTGCCCGGCATAGTCCGCGGACCCGTCCGTGCGGTGACCAATGCACTGCCGGTTCAGATTGGCGGACGGGGTTTCCGGCTTGGACGCTGGGCGAAAAAGTTCCTCTCATTCGCGGAGCTTCCCTCAAATGAGGCTTACCTCAGAAGCTATGCGCAGTATGACCAGCAGTCTCTGTCGCAACTGATGCCGGATGTCGCGGAAAGCCAACTCGGCGCGCTTGCCGATTACCATGACAGTGTGATGGAATCCGCCTATCAGGATGATCCCTATAACAAGCTTTGCCAGACTGACATCAAGCTCTTTATGTGCGGGCTTAACCTCACCTATACGGACCGCTCATCGATGTCCGAATCTGTGGAAGTGCGGGTTCCGTTCATTGACCGTGAATTTGTTGCCAGCAGTATGAACCTGCCCGGCCATATGAAATACAGGAACGGAACGTCAAAATATCTGCTGAAGAAAGTCGCGGAAAAATACCTGCCGCAGGAGATTATCTATCGGCCCAAATCGAACTTCGCTGTTCCGATCCGCAGCTGGATCTCCGGCGAGCTGTCGGAGATGCTACAAGACACACTAAGCCCGGCGCGACTGAAATCGCGCGGCTGGTTCGACGCCGACTATGTGCAGCAGTTGATTAAGGACCATAAGTCAGGCCGGCTCGATAACTCTGCCCGCATATATCAGCTTCTCACTGCGGAGCTGTGGGCCGAACAGATGATGGATGGTTAGTTCAGGGCCATACGGACTGGGGATGGAGCGGGGACAAATGGGGCGCGCCTCTTTCCAATAGCTGAAATCATAGGCCTTAAACTGATCGACGGGCAGCAGCTTGTAAATATTATCGCCCTGTCCGCGCGCGACGTTCGTCTGTTTCTCTGAGAAGAAACCCCAGATTTCATCCGTAATTCCCTCGTCGATATCGCCGCCGGGCTCCAGGGTCCAGCCATATTTCGACGATTGCAACCAGCTCAGCCCGGAATAGATATTATGCGAGAAAACCCAGTCTTCCGGCGCCGGTGAGACGATCAGGCCGTCGATGATGTTATTTTTGATGACGGTTGAGGGTTCATGGCCGGGGATCTGGATGGATTTACCGGGCTCCACTTCCGCCAGCATCATATTATGCAGGAAATGCATCGATCCGAACTGGCTACCCCAGCTCCGCACGCGCCCCAGAAAGATATTGCTCAGCAGCCACATGCTGTTGGCTTCCTCGATATTTCCCGTACCGTGATAGGTATAGGCAAAAGGCACATTGTCGAACATGTTTTCGGCGACAAGGATCATCTTGTTTTTCAGATAGACCGACATACCATTGCCGTGAACGCCAAGAATGTCCGACAGTTCGTTGCCGGTCACCTGGATGTTCTCCGTCTCGATCAAACGGATACCCGTCCGGCCTATCTTGTGGATCACATTGTCGCGAATGATGATGTCTTTTGAAAAACCGAACCGGATGCCCGAACTTTTCTGGCTGTTGGTGATCGTATTGTTGCTGACAATCACATCCTGCGCCTTGTGAAGCTGGATCGCGCCAATCCCCTCGACCGAGCGGAGGTGATCGATATAGTTATCGCGAATGACAACATTGCGGACAGGATCATCCGAATTGATGATTGCAGTTCCGCTCGCCCAACCGTCATGATCGCCGAAATAGTGGCGGATGTGAAACCCTTCGATCACGAGATTGCTGCTCCCGTTGATATTAAAGCCAGCCGGAAGTTCGTTGATATAGAGGCGGTTGTTTGTCATCGCCTCCGGGTTTTCCGGCCAGATCACGATCCGACGCGCTTCATTGTCGATAAAAT
>CALEMG010000330.1 GCA_937910835.1 uncultured Alphaproteobacteria bacterium
AGCTTTGATATCATTCGTATTGATCAGAATTGTGATCTGGTGGCCGCCGGTCGGGCGGAGCCCAAGGCTGTGGTTGCCATCTATATCGGCGCGGATAAAACTGGCGAAGCAACTGCGTCCGCTAATGGGGAATGGGTGTTCACATCGAGCAAGCCCCTCCCGTCGGGATCACAGACCGTGAATTTGAGCGCGCGCGGCCCCGATGGCAAGGAGCTTGAGTCAGGCAGCCTCGTTATCATGAATGTGCCCGATTGCACCATCCCCGTGGATGACCGGGTTCCCGCGATTGCCATGCTGGTTCCGAAAGACGATGTGAGTGGTGCGGCAGCGGGTTCACCGGCGAAACTTTTGCAGGTGCCCGACGCAAAAGGCGATGTGTCGGCGGCGAAGGATCTTTCTCTCGGGGCCATTAATTATGACGATAAGGGAACGCTTGAGCTTTCGGGGCGAGGGAAGCCGGGCAATCGGATAACGGTCTATGTAAACAACAAACCGGTTGGCACGGCGGAAGTTGATAGTGACGGCAATTGGTCGCTTGTTCCCGATGAGTCTATCCCGGCGGGCAATTACACACTCCGGATCGATCAGCATGGGGCGGATGGAAAAATTATCTCACGGGTGGAGCTACCATTTCAGAAAACTCCGGCGAGCGATGTCGTCCTTGCGCAGGCAAGCGGCGGTCTCAGCGCCATTGTCCAGCCCGGTAACAGCCTCTGGCGCATTGCACGGCGCGTTTATGGTGAGGGGTTGGAATATACCGTGATCTTGCAGGCCAACCAGGACCAGATCCGCGACCCCGATCTTATCTATCCGGGACAGATTTTCACCTTGCCCAAACAAGAGTAGAGCGCCTTCTCTCCTTCAGATGTAGCGACCATCACAAAAAGGTGGTCACAGGGATTTTACCGGCTTTTATTGCCGGGTTTTGCGCTATGTTACTGTATCTTCGGTCAATGCGGATAAATCATGAGCAATCAGACGTTCGATAGCCATTCCCACCAGAAAGGGCGCAGTCATTTTGAGACATTGCGTTCCCTTGGCGGTTATCTCTGGATTGCGGGGCGAAAGGACCTCAAGCTTCGTGTCGTTATTGCGTTCATCCTGCTGATATTGGCCGAAGTAGCATCTGTCTATACGCCTTATATCCTGAAATATATTGTCGATGACATGACCGGCGATGTGAATCCGGTAATTGTCATGCCCGTTGGTCTCATCGTTGCCTTTGGCGTCGCGCGGGTCCTGACCCAGGCCTTCGCCGAGCTTCGCGATGCGGTGTTCGCAAAGGTCGGGCAGAATGCCATTCGGCAAGTAGCTCTCAATACATTTCAGCATTTACACCGGCTCTCTTTACGTTTTCATCTGGACAGGCAGACTGGCGGATTGAGCCGGGTGATTGAACGGGGTACGAAGGGAATTGATTTCCTGCTTCGCTTCATGCTCTTCAACATTGTTCCCACCTTGCTCAAAATCCTGTTTATCTGCGGGATTTTGTTGGTCCAGTATGGCTGGCTGATGTCGCTGATCACTTTCGTTACGCTGGCTGGCTACATTTATTTCACGCTAACGGTGACGGAATGGCGCCTGAAATTCCGTCGTACGATGAATGAAAAGGACAGCGAGGCCAACACCAAGGCCATTGACAGCCTGCTCAATTTTGAGACGGTCAAATATTTCGGCAATGAGGGGCATGAGGCCCGCCGGTTCGATAAGGCGCTCGCATCCTATGAGACCGCGGCCGTTAAGAGCAATACGACATTAGCCTATCTCAATATCGGGCAGGGATTAATTATCAGCATCGGCCTGGTCGCAGTGCTTATTCTCTCGGCGCGCGGTGTTGTCGCTGGGAAGTATACTGTGGGTGATTTTGTCGCGATCCATGCCTTTATGATGCTTCTCGTCCAGCCGCTCAATTTCCTGGGCTTCGTCTATCGCGAGATCAAGCAAAGCCTCGTCGATATGGAAAAGATGTTTGAACTCCTGACGGTATCGCGCGAGATCGATGACGCGCCGGGCGCGAAGTCTCTTGATCCGGGCGGCGGCGAAGTCGAATTTCACCATGTCGATTTCGGTTATGAGGGCAATCGGCAGATACTGCACGATGTTTCCTTTAAGGTGCCTGCAGGCAAGACAACGGCCATTGTAGGTCCCTCCGGCGCGGGCAAGTCGACGATCTCGCGCATTCTGTTCCGCTTTTATGACGTTGATAAGGGCTATGTGACAATCGATGGGCAGAAAATTAATGACGTGACGCAAGATTCTTTACGCGCCGCGATCGGCATCGTTCCTCAGGATACCGTTCTCT
>CALEMG010000331.1 GCA_937910835.1 uncultured Alphaproteobacteria bacterium
TTCAACGACAGCGCCGTATCAAGTTCAGCAAGATCATCGGCCAGATCCTGCACCAGCCCCTTGATGTTACATTCCCCAAGCATCGCTGGCGTTTCCCGCACGACGATGGCACCTACACCGAAGGGCTCCAGCATCAAACCCATCTCCGCAAGTTCTTCGGACCGTTCCGCAACCCGGTTGGCCGACACTTCATCAAGTTCAACAACCTCTGGGAGGAGAAGCATCTGCCGGGCGACCCCTTTCTCCGCAAGCTGCTTCTTCATTCGCTCCATAACCAGCCGATCATGAGCCGCATGCTGATCGACAAGAATGAGGACGTTCGTGGTCTGGGCAACAATATAGGTTTCGTGAAGCTGGCTACGCGCAGCACCCAAGGGGTATTGCTCCAGCGCCCGAACCTTTTCCTGCTGCTGGGGCGTTTCTTCACTAGCCCTTGCGGCCGGAGGGCTCTCGGCTGTGAGTGGGACATGATACTCCGCGCTAGCCTCTGCCATCCCAGGTGACAGAGTGGCCGTCTGGTTTTCATACCAACGCCCCCATCTCGCTGGCGGTCGGGCAGACGACTGTATAGGAAGCGGCGTGTTTTGTGGCCGGAATGCGCCCAACGCCTGACCGGATATGGTGGAGGAGGCACGATGCCCATGCTCTGCCAACGCATTTCGCAAGGACCCGACAATCAACCCTCGCACCCCACCAGAATCGCGAAACCTGACTTCTGCTTTGGCGGGATGCACATTAACGTCTACTTGATCCGCAGGAAGCTCCAAAAACAGGGCAAGCAGAGGATGACGGTTACGTGCCAGCAGGTCCATATAGGCACCGCGCACTGCCCCGGTGAAAAGTTTGTCGCGCCCCGGGCGGCCATTGCCGAACATAAACTGCATCGTGGCGTTGCCCCGATTAAACGTCGGCACACCGGCATAACCCGCCAGCTTGACGCCATCGCGCTCCGCATCGATCCGGATGGCGTTATCCGCAAACTCCCGTCCCATAATCGCGCCAAGCCGGTCCAGCCAGGCATCGAACAAATCTCCCTCCGATCCGGCAACCCGCAAAGCCACGCGGTTCTCATCCGCCAAGGAAAAGGAAATGGCCGGGAAAGCCATGGCGAGACGGCGAACGACATCAAGCGCCGCTCCGAATTCAGACCGTTCGGTTTTCAGGAACTTAAGCCGTGCTGGCGTCGCAAAGAAAATATCCCGAACCTCGACCCGGGTTCCCGTCTGCCCACTTCCGGGTTCCGGCGCTCCCTTTTTTCCGCCTTCGACCGTCATTTTCCAAGCAGTATCCTCTCCCTCCCGTCGAGTCGTGATGGACATGCGGCTTACCGAGGCGATGGAGGGGATAGCCTCTCCACGAAATCCGAGATTCTGTATGAAGACGAGATCATCATCGGGTAGCTTGGACGTGGCATGCCGCTCAAAACAAAGCTCCAGCTCATCTGCACTCATCCCGCAACCGTTATCCGTTACGGTAATCAAAGAGCGCCCGCCATCGCGCATAACGACATCAATCCGGGTCGCCCCGGCGTCAATCGCATTCTCCACTAGTTCCTTGACGGCGGAGGCAGGACGCTCCACCACTTCACCAGCGGCAATCTGATTGACAATATTTTCGGGCAGGCGTCTTAAGGGCATGGTCGATCCATCAGAAAAATTAGAAATGAGCTTATCAAAGATGGGAAGGCCAGCCTAGAGTAACAGCCTAATTCTTTTGCACGCCCCTACCCTTCGCCTTCAGATTTTCCGGCTTGCCCGCGGCGACAACAATCAGCTTTTCCGGATCAAGCAGCTTCTGTGCGACACGCTTGATATCGTCCTCGCTGACGGCATTGATCAGATCCGGCCGATCATTCAGATAGTCAATGGGAAGATTGCTGAACTGCATAGCGACCAGAATATCGGCGATACTTTCATTGGACGACAGGCTGAGCGGAAAAGAACCGTTGAGATAGGTCTTCGCCGCAGCCAGCTCTTCTTCCGTCACACC
>CALEMG010000332.1 GCA_937910835.1 uncultured Alphaproteobacteria bacterium
AACTGCCTCGCCGGCGGCGAGCCGGCCTCTGCTGAAAACCCTGACCCCCTGGATAGGTTTCCTAATCCTACTGTTGGCATTGCCGAACATCTTTTCGTCAAATGTCGGGCTCTATACGATGAACCTGATGGGGATTTTCATTATCTTCGCCCTGTCCTACAACATGCTGCTCGGGCAGGGAGGGATGTTATCCTTCGGCCATGCCGTCTATTTCGGTCTTGGTGGCTTCATGTCGGTTCATTTCATGAACTATATAGAGGACGGCGCTTTCGTCTTCCCGATGTATCTGATCCCAATATTTGGCGGGCTGATCGGGCTGATTTTCGGTATTATAATCGGCAGCTTCTCAACCCGGCGGGCGGGGACGGTATTTGCGATGATTTCGCTCGGCGTCGGGGAGTTGATGGCGTCAAGTTCCCTCATCTTCGTTGCCTTCTTAGGCGGCGAAGAAGGGGGGAGCGGGGATCGTACCACAGGTCCGGAACTGGCGGGGATCTATTTCGGTCAGGATATTCATATCTATTACCTGATTGCCGCTTGGGTCTTTGTGACGGTCACACTGATGTATCTTTTCTCGCGCACGCCAGCCGGGCGGATGGCCAATGCGGTTCGCGATAACGCGGAGCGGGCGGAGTTTGTAGGTTACAGCCAGCGCAAGGTGCGTTTTGTCTCTTTCTGTGCGTCAGGCTTTTTTGCCGGAATTGCGGGTGGTTTGTTCGCCCTTAATTTTGAGATTGTGACGGAAGAAAACCTGAATGCGCTCACCTCCGGTACTGTCTTGTTGATGGCCTATATCGGAGGGGTCGGATTTTTTATCGGCCCGATTGTCGGTGCGGTATTGTTTACACTTTTGCAAAGCATCCTCAGCAATTATACGGATATCTGGCAGCTTTATGTTGGCATTCTCTTTGTCCTGACGGTTATGTATGTGCCGCAGGGTTTGACGGGGATTTTCATGATGCATTTGCCAGCGTGGCGGATGAAGCGGATTGGCTCGCTTATCCTGCCGTACATACGGATCGGAATTCCGGCGCTTGCCATGCTGGCGGGTATAGCCGCCTTTTTGGAAACCATCCACCATGTCCGTACGGCCTTTGAAGGCGATACCCTGATGAGCCTGATGGGTATCGAGTTCGATACCCATGGCATTGTACCCTGGATTGTTATCCTGGCTCTGGTACTTGTTGGGGGCTTTCTAACCCGCATGCAATTGCGCCAACTCAGAGATGCTTGGGAGACGGCAAATAAACCGCCGGTCCAGACGGAAGGATCAGGATCATGACGTCGGCAATCGAACTTCAGGATCTGCGCAAGAGCTTCGGTCCGACTGAAATCATCCGTGGTGTGAACCTTACGATCAGTGAAGGAGAACGGCACGCGATTATCGGGCCTAACGGCGCCGGAAAGTCCACGTTGTTTCATCTCATCAGTGGCCGGTATAACGTCAGTGGCGGTTCGGTCAAGCTGCATGGCGAAAATATCAGCAACCTGCCACCTTATGAAATATATCGAAAAGGCCTCTCACGAAGCTTTCAAGTCACCAATATTTTCCCGAATATGAGCGTGTTCGAGAATGTTCGTTGTGGCTTGATGTGGGTAAAGGATTATAAATATTCCTTCTGGCATCTGGTTGATCGGCAGCGCGAGTTGAACGAGAGAACCGCAGAGGTGATCGAGGAAATCGGCCTGACGTCCCGTCAGCATATTCCGGCGGGTGTTTTGACCTATGCGGAGCAGCGCGCGTGGGAGATCGGTATCTCGGCGGCCGGGGGAGCGGATGTTATTATGCTCGACGAACCAACTGCCGGCATGAGTCATAGTGAAACCGATCAGGCAATTGCGTTGATCCGCAAGATCACAGAAGGGAAAACGCTGGTCATGGTGGAGCATGACATGGGCGTCGTCTTCGATCTGGCAGACCGGATTTCCGTGCTGGTTTACGGCGAAATTATTGCCAGCGACACGCCGGAAAATATTAGAAACTCCAAGGCGGTACAGGAAGCCTACCTCGGCGCGGAGGCAGAAGAGTGATGCTTGAAGTAACAGATTTACATGCTTTCTACGGAAAAAGCCATATTCTGCAGGGTGTAAACTTCAGAGTAGGAGAGGGAGAGATCGTCTCGCTTCTGGGGCGCAACGGCGTTGGCCGCTCGACGACCATCAAGTCGATCATGGGCGAAGTGCCGCCGCATGGGTCGATCAAGTTTCGGGGCGAGGAGATTTCCGGTCTGAAGGAGCATGAAATCGCCCATCGTGGTCTTGGCTATGTACCGGAGAATCGGGATGTCTTTCCCGGTATGACGGTACGCCAGAATTTGATCATGGGCATCAAAAACATGAAGAAGCAGGGCCGTTGGGAAATGGACGACATGTTCAAGATGTTCCCGAATTTGCGGGAAAGGGCCGATGTTGACGCGGGTGTTCTTTCCGGCGGGGAACAGCAGATGTTGACCATGTGCCGCACGCTGATGGGAGACCCGGACCTGGTGATGATCGACGAGCCGACAGAGGGGCTTGCGCCCAAGATTGTCGCGCAGGTGGGAGATCTGCTGAGTGAAATTGCCAAGCGAGGCGTTTCCATCCTTCTTGTCGAGCAAAAACTTGCGATTGCCTTGCGGATATCTCACCGCTTGTATGTCATGGGGCATGGGCATATGGTATATGAAGGAACCCCGGATGAGTTAAAGGCCAACGAGCAAATCCGAAAGGAGTGGCTGGAGGTCTAGGCGGCTCCATTTGACAAAATGATCCCGGGGCGCGGGAGAATAAGAAAAATGAGTGAAGCGGCTAACATCAGTCTTGATGACAAATATGAGCTTGAAAGCGGGCAGGTTTTTATCACCGGCACGCAGGCGCTTGTACGCATACCGATTATGCAGCGACAGCGTGATGCAGCAGCGGGCCTTAAAACAGGCGGATTTATTTCTGGCTATCGCGGCTCACCGCTCGGTTTGTATGACCAGACCTTGTGGAAAGCGAAACCCTTCCTTAAAAACAACGACATTCACTTTCAGCCGGGTGTGAACGAGGACCTGGCCGCAACCAGCATCTGGGGTACGCAGCAGCTTCCCATGTTCGGCAAGACCGATTTCGATGGCGTGTTCGGCATCTGGTACGGCAAGGGGCCGGGTGTCGACCGTTCCGGCGACGTGTTCAAGCATGGCAATATGGCCGGCACATCGGCGCATGGCGGCGTTCTCGTCCTGATGGGCGACGATCATATGGCGAAATCCTCTACCGTCGCGCATCAGAGCGAGCAGGCTCTGATGGCATCGATGATTCCTATACTTAACCCGGCGACTGTGCAGGAATATCTCGATTATGGTCTCTACGGTATTGCGATGTCCCGCTATAGCGGCGCTTGGGTGGGCATGAAATGCCTGACCGATACGGTCGAAAGCTCGGCGACGGCCTATGTCGGACCGGACAGGGTGGAGATTATCATTCCGGAGGATATTGACACCCCAGCGGATGGCGTGCATATCCGCTGGCCCGATAATTCACTGGCACAGGAAACCCGCCTGATGCGGCACAAGCTGCCGATGATCAAGGCTTTCGTGCGCGCCAACCGGCTCGATAAAATAACCACGGACTCCAGCGAGCGACGTTTCGGCATCGTTACCACCGGTAAATCCTGGCTGGACGTAGAACAGGCATTGGGCGATCTCGGAATTCATGAAAAAGAGATCGAGGAGATTGGTCTCTCCATCTACAAGGTGGCTTGCCCCTGGCCGCTGGAGCCTGAGGGGCTTGTCGAATTTGCCGTCGGGCTTGATGAAATTCTGGTGATTGAGGAAAAGCGCAGCCTGATCGAGGATCAGATTGCTAAAATCCTCTACGGGATGGAAGCGCATCCGATGCTGGTCGGTAAGGAAGATGAGGAAGGGGAGATGCTTCTGCCCTCTGATGGGGAACTGACACCGGCGCTGGTTGCCCGGGCGATTGCGTCCCGCCTGAAGCTCCGGGATATTTCTGAAGAAGTGCTGGAAGGGATCAGCGTTGCCGAGGCGCGCGAGGACGGCAATGCCATGCCCGCCGCGCCGGTGACCCGCTCGCCGTGGTTCTGCTCGGGCTGTCCGCATAATTCTTCCACCAACGTGCCGGAAGGAAGCCGCGCGATGGCTGGGATCGGCTGTCATACCATGGCGATCCATATGCCGAACCGGCGCACCGAAACCTATACTCATATGGGAGCAGAGGGGGCGAACTGGGTCGGCCAGTCGCCCTTTACCAACGAGAAGCATATCTTCCAGAATCTGGGGGATGGCACCTATTATCATTCCGGCCTCTTGGCCATCCGGGCAGCTTGCGCGGCGAATGTGAATATCACCTACAAGATTCTGTTCAACGATGCCGTAGCCATGACCGGCGGCCAACCCTTTGATGGACCGCTCTCTCCCTGGCTGATCAGTCAGCAGGTCCATGCGGAAGGGGTGAAGCAGGTTGTTGTTGTCACGGACGAGCCGGACAAATACGCCAGCGACACCAAATGGGCGCCGGGCGTGAAAATATTCCACCGCGATGACCTCGACAAGGTGCAGCGGGATCTCCGTGAAGTTGAGGGGGTGACAGCGCTGATCTATGACCAGACCTGCGCCGCCGAGAAGCGCCGCCGTCGCAAGCGTGGCACTTTCCCTGATCCGGCAAAACGAGCCTTTATCAACGAACTGGTCTGCGAAGGCTGCGGCGATTGCGGCGTGGTTTCCAACTGCGTGTCGGTGAAGCCGCTGGAAACGGAGTTCGGCCGCAAGCGTGTGATTGACCAGTCGAGCTGCAACAAGGACTTCTCCTGCGTGAAGGGCTTCTGCCCGAGCTTTGTCACCGTTGAAGGCGGCGGCCTTAAAAAGCCCGAGAAGAAGGAAGTCACCTCCAGCGAGATCGATATCATGAACCCGGCCGCAAACCTGCCCGAACCCGAGGTTCCGGCCATCGACGGCACCTATAACATTCTGGTGACTGGCATCGGCGGCACCGGCGTGATCACCGTCGGCGCGCTCCTTGGTATGGCGGCGCATGTGGAAGGGAAGGGTGCATCGATCCTCGACCAGACGGGTCTCGCGCAGAAGAACGGCGCAGTGATGAGCCATGTACGCATCGCTAAGAGCGCCTCCGAGCTTGCCGGCACCCGTATTCCAAGCCGGCAGACGGATGTAGTTGTCGGTTGCGATCTCGTGGTGGCGGCCAGCAAGGATGCGCTGCAGACCTATGATCTTGGTCGCACGAAAGCGATCATCAATGATTATGTCGTGCCCGTCGCGGCCTTTACCCTGACCCCGGACCTGGCGATGGACCGGGATACGCTGACTGATCTTTTGAGCCAGTCTTTGGGGCGCGAACAGGCTGAATTTATCGATAGCACAACGCTCGCGACGGCCCTGATGGGCGATTCCATTGCGGCGAACCTGTTCCTCTTGGGCTATGCATTCCAGCAAGGCACTATTCCGCTCTCGCTGAGCTCCATTGAAACCGCCATTGAGCTTAACGGGATCGCGGTCGATGCGAACAAGCGCAGCTTTGCGTGGGGCCGTAAGGCCGCCGCCAGCCGAAAAGAGGTAGAGCAGATTGCGCTTCCCGAAGCTCCGGCGAAAGTTATCGAGATTGAAACGCTAGACAACATCATTGAAAAACGCCGCGACTTTCTGAAAGGGTATCAGAATGGCCGTTATGCGAAGCGTTACTTGAAGCTCGTTGATCTGGTTCGTGAGGCGGAGGAAAAGGCCTCTCCCGGATCCACGGTTTTGGCCGAGGCTGTCGCGCGCTACTATTTCAAGCTGATGGCCTACAAGGATGAGTATGAAGTCGCACGCCTCTATACGGATGGTAGCTTTACGAAAAAGCTCAATGACCAGTTCGAGGGTGCCTTCAAGCTCAAATTCCATCTCGCCCCGCCGATCTTCGCCAAGAAGAACCCGGAAAACGGCCATCTTATCAAGCAGGAATTCGGCCCCTGGATGATGAGGGCGTTCGGCCTGCTGGCGAAATTCAAGGGATTGCGCGGCACGCCGTTTGATCCTTTCGGCAAGACCGAGGAACGTAAAACGGAGCGGGCACTGATCACGGAGTATGCCGAGACAATGACGGATATCGCTTCGAAGCTCACAGCAGAAAATATCGCGCTCGCCGTTGAGATCGCTTCGGTGCCGGAGCATATCCGTGGCTTTGGCCATGTGAAGGAACAGCATCTCAAGACGGCCAAGGCCGAGCGTGAAAGCCTTATAGACCGCTTCGAAAAAGGGGATGTCGAAACGCTCGCGGCTGAGTAAGAGCATGTCGCATGAATATACCGCCGATCTCCTGCGCACGGCTCTTGCGTCTCGTAACGGAATTTCCGAGAAGAAGATGTTCGGCGGTGTTTGCTTTTTGCTGAACGGCAATATGCTCTGCGGCACGGGGGAAGATCGTTTTATGTTCCGTGTTGGCAAGGAACTGGAGGCGGAAGCGATGGCTCGCCCTGGCGCCGCGCCCATGGATTTTACGGGACGAAAGATGGGCGGCTTTGTCTATGTGGATGCCGATGCCGCGATGGAGGCCGGGCTGGAAAGCTGGATCGATCTCGCGGCGCGCTTCGTGGGCAGTATGCCGCCCAAGTAAACTTCCGTGATTGACCGACGGGCGCCCAAAGAGTAGGTAAGAAACTTCAGTACAACAACAGGGTATGCGTTAAATGGCCGAAATTGCCGGGCTTGTTTTTCCCCTTTTCGGGCTGATCCTGCTTGGCTATCTGGCGGCGCGGATCACCAAACAGCCGGCCGAGGCCATGGGCTGGCTCAATACCTTTATCATTTATGTCGCGCTGCCCTGCCTGTTCTTTAAGCTGCTCTCGAAAACGCCGATTGAAAAACTCACCAGCTGGGAGTTTATCACCACCAATATCTCGACCACCTTTGTGATCTTTGTGATGGTTTATGCCATCGCGCGGCTGGGAACGAAGGCGACAACGCCGGAGGCAACCATTCAGGGCCTCGCTGGCGCCTATGGGAATATCGGCTATATGGGACCGGGGATTGCGCTTCTTACCTTTGGGGAGGAGGCGGCAGTGCCGCTCGCGCTCATCTTCTGTTTCGAGAATGTGCTGCATTTTATCGTCGCGCCGACGATGATGGCACTCGCCGGTGGGAAGGAGCGGCATATCGCGGCGCTCATCGGGCAGATTGCGAAGAAGGTCTTCCTGCATCCCTTTATCATCGCCACCATCATCGGTGTCGCGGCAGCCATTGTTGAATTCACGCCGCCTGCTCCGATTGAACGGCTGATCGACTATCTGGCCCAGGCTGCGGCGCCCTGCGCCCTCTTCGCCATGGGTGTGACGCTCGCCCTCCGGCCGCTCAAGCGCGTGCCGGTGGAGCTCACCTTTATCATCCCCTTCAACCTCGTGGTACATCCGGTACTGATGTATTTAAGTTTAAGCTGGTTCGGGGATTTTGATCCTATCTGGGTCTATACCGCCGTCCTGCTCGCGGCGCTCCCCACCGCAACGAACGTCTTTGTGATCGCCCAGCAATATGGCGTCTGGGTCGAGCGCGCCTCCGCCACCATCCTGCTCTCCTCCATG
>CALEMG010000333.1 GCA_937910835.1 uncultured Alphaproteobacteria bacterium
AGCGATATTCACACTGCCGAGAACCGTCCGGACGCGTTCCTCCTGAAGGACAGAGACGGAATGCAGGAAAATGAAGAAGGCAAGCAACAACAGATAGAGCGAGACAAAGACGACGGCATTTGCGTTTTTCTCAATCACCGGGCCTGCCATGGGCTCACTCATGTCGATTTCCACCGATATAATATTGTCCGTTCCAGTCACCCGGTTACCTGCCTATCCGTACTACCGTGCTTCGTCAGCATTTCAAGATAGGCAAATTTTACCCGGCAATGGTTAATCAGCGGTAAAGAGGAGATTTAATTCCCCCTAATTTCAATAGTGATAAAAAGAGTTAAGCCAATGACTTAACTCTTATCGTCTTCCTCCCCGGGAAGCTGACGGCGGGTGGCGAGTTCGACGGTCAGCATATTCGCCCGCTTGCCGTTCATTGCCGCGAGGATTACCGCCATTTTTGCTTCCTTGATGCTGCTCGCAACATCGATCAGGATGTCCATTTCAAGTTCATTGAAAATGCGCGCCGCATCTTTGGGCTTCATCTTCTCATAAATCTTGACCAGGCTCTCCATCTGGGTCTTTTCCTGCTCGTCATGCATTTTAAGAAGAGATTTAAGAGTAGTCTCCATCTCTTTTAACTTACTGATCTTTTCATCAATACGGGCTTCCGTCGCCTTGAGCAGATTGTCGCGCATATCCATCTCTTCGCTGCGGCGGTCCAGCTCCGAGCGGCGGTCAACCAGACGCTCCAGAACCTCTATCTCGCTCTTTGAAAACTGCCGTGTACCATTTGGATCCGCCGAGGCTAGCGTATCCTCCTTGACGGTTTCAACAGCCGGAGCGCTCTCTTTAGCCGCTTCCATTTCTTCATCTTCGGTTGCGGCGGTTTCCGGCTCAGCTTCCTCAGTCTTGCCGCTAGCCTGCGCCGTCGCCACATCGACGTCGAAAAGAACGCCCTGCGCATCCGTCCAAACGGCGCTCAGCTTGAGACCGAATATCAGGGCCAGTGCAACGACTGTTATCGGTAAAATGCGAATATGTTTCATCATGAAAGAGCCCTGTCTCACGTCGATTTGGTTAGCATGTCAAAAAGTTCCTTTTCCGCATCGGTACGGAATTTTGCCGGCTCCTCCGCCGGGCGCGCAGGCACGACGTCTTCATCGTCGAAAAGACCGGCAGGGTCGTCGTCATATATGCCGGTTATTTCCCGCTTAGAAGAGGATTCCACACCCTTCTGGAGCCGATCCGCGATGCGCGTGCTGGACGCGTTGATAAGTTGCAGTTCTTCAATAAGTTCCTTGGCCTGCTTGATTTCAGCGTTGAACTGTTTTCCGGTTGTTGCCGCGAGCAATTTCAACTCATCCACACCGCTTTTCGATCGAACGAGCGCCTTGTCGAATTCTTCCGTCAACTGGCGCAACTCCGCATGGGCATCGCGCATATTGGACAATCGCTTGTTCAACATTGCGCAGTACCCGATCGTCGCCAGTAGCAAACCGACAAGAAACAAGTTAAGCAGAAAATCGAGGGGCAAGTTTTCCATCATTATTCTAACCCATTGGTCTGAGTGATTTATCGACCTTAACAGCGATATTCTGGCCGGAGCGTCCCATCTTGCCGGAGACCATCGAAATGCCGCCGCATCGCAGGGTTGTCGGGCTGTCCGGCGAAGCATTGAACATGACCGTATCGCCGATACCGAGGTTCAAAACCTCGTCGAGAGACATCTTCTTCTCATCAAGGACGGCCTGGATATCCACCTCGGTTGACCAGAGTTCGGTGGCCAGATGGTTTTCCCAGATACTGTCACGGCCGAATTTCTCCCCCATGAACATCTGCAGGAGTAATTCACGAACCGGTTCAAGCGTGGCATAGGGCAAAAGCATTTCAATGCGGCCACCACGATCTTCCATATCGATACGGAGCTAGATCAAGATCGCTGCGTTGGCCGGGCGCGCAATCGTTGCAAAGCGCGGGTTAGTCTCGATCCGCTCATGACGGAAAGTTACCGGGCTCAAAGGCTCGAACGCGCCGGTCATGTCATTGAGAACAACAGTCAGCATCCGCTCCACCAGGTTGCGCTCGATCGTGGTATAGGGACGACCTTCAATCCGCATCGCTGCCGTGCCGCGACGGCCGCCGAGCAGAACGTCAACGATTGAGTAAATCAGAGAGCTTTCAACCATGATCAGGCCAAAGTTATCCCACTCTTCGGCGCGGAAAACACTCAAAATTGCGGGCAGCGGAATGGAATTGAGATAATCGCCAAAGCGGATAGAGGTAATATTATCGAGGCTGACCTCCACGTTATCGGAGGTAAAATTGCGTAGCGATGTTGTCATCATCCGAACAAGTCGGTCGAACACAACCTCCAACATGGGAAGACGTTCGTAATTGACCAGCGCGGAATTGATGATGGCCTTGATGCCGGAGTTTTCACCCCCCTCACCGCCATCCATGTCAAATCCCAGTAGACTGTCGATTTCATCCTGGTTGAGAACGCGCGTACTGTGACCGCTCATCTCGGCAGCGGAAGCCTCGGCATCACCGCCACCTTCCATCGCAGCGGCCATATCGTCATCACCTTCAGCACCCATTGCTGCGGCCATATCCATTTCGCCGTCGTCTTCAGCGGCCATCGCAGCGGCCATGTCCATTTCGTCATCGTCGCCGTCGGCGGCCATCGCAGCGGCCATGTCCATCTCACCGTCGTCTTCAGCAGCCATCGCAGCGGCCATATCCATTTCGTCGTCTTGATCAGACATAAATTTTCCTACTGCACCAGCATTTCTTTAAACAACACATCATTCACCTTGACGGGCGCGACCGAGCTATTGATCCGCATCAACAACTCCTCCTTGAGACGGAATACGCCCTGGGAGCCGTTCAAGTCCTCCTTGCGAAGCTCGCGCAAGTAAACCTGGAAATTATCCATGATCCGGGGGATCAGAAGTTCTAAATCCGTAATTGTGGCTTCATCTTCCAGCTCTAGCGAAACACCAAGCTTCAGAAAACTGCTCGACGAATTCCCGGAATTGAGATTGACCAACATTTCGGGCAGGTCATAGAAAACAACTTTCTTGTTGACCTCGGCGGCTTCCGCGGCGATTTCCTCTTCCGTCGGTTCAGGCGTGTCAAACACACCGGCGAAATAGGCTCCGCCCACCCCGCCGCCAACGACAAGCAAGGGAAGCAATACAAACAGAACCAGAACCTTACCGCTAAGCTTTTTCTTTTTTTTCGGCTCGCCGTCTTCTTCCTGATCGGCGTCCAGCGCCTCTTCTTCTGTCTCGTCAACCATTGTTCGTTTGTACCCTCAACGAATTGGACCTTTAATAATTGGTCACAGAGTAGGCCGCTTTGGTTAACAAGAGGTTGAGATCATCCAAATCTTTTTGCGGAAAGTCGCAATTTATATGGGAAAATGGCAATCCGCCGGTGACCCAAGCAAACCAAGTGGGAAAAAATTGCCGCCGGCGGTCGTATTTACACCCCCGGCTTCCTGATAATTCCGCCGACCCCACAACCAACACATTGTTTTTATTCATATTTTTTTCTGGCATGGGGTCTGCATATAATTGGGCAGATCAATTTGTGCCAGAAAGGCAGAGATATGGAAAACGCAGTTTTTATTGGATTGTCGCAGCAGATGGCGCTGAAACGGCGCCTCGACATGACCGCAAACAACCTTGCAAACGTCAATACGACGGCCTTCAAGAGTGAACATCCCCTTTTTGAGGAGTTCCTTGTAGAGCGCGCGAACCAGGACGACGTCTCTTACGTTCAGGATTACGGCAGCTATCGCGATCTGCGCGAGGGCGAGTTCACACATACCGGACGACCGCTTGATCTTGCCATCAGCGGCGAGGGGTATTTCTCCATCGAAACTGAGGATGGCATTCGCTATACGCGCAATGGCAGCTTCCGCCTTGATCCCGACGGAAATGTTGTCACCATCAATAATGAGGCCCTGCTGGACGAGAACAACCGGAAAATCACCGTAGACCTCCAGTTCCAGGAAGTTTCCATCGCGCCGGATGGCACGGTCACGACAGCCCCGGGACAGACGGCAAAGATCGGTCTGGTCAAATTTGAAAATCCGCAAATTCTAAAACAGGTCGGTAACGGCCTTTATGATGCCGAAGATTTCCAGCCGGAAGCCGCGATTGATGTCAACATCATGCTGGACTATCAGTCGGTACTGCTGCTACTTGTTTCTGAACATGAGCTGCATATGAAATCCATCGAAGAAATGCCAACACTACAGTAAAGAAGGAAGACGATAATGCGAGCACTCGGTATTGCCGCCACAGGTATGTTGGCCCAGCAACTTAACGTAGATGTTATCTCCAATAACATCGCAAATATGACCACAACTTCCTTTAAGCGCCAGCGCGCGGAGTTTCAGGATCTGCTCTATCAGGATATGGAACGGGCCGGTGCGGCCTCCTCGGATGCGGGCACGATTGTTCCCGCCGGTATCCAGATCGGTGTCGGTGTGAAAACCGCTTCTGTCTACCGTATCACGGAACAGGGTGGACTGGAATCAACCGGTAACACCTATGACCTGGCCGTCCAGGGCGAAGGCTATTTTCGTGTCCTGCTCCCAAGCGGGGAAGAAGCATACAGCCGGGCAGGCTCATTTCAACTGAGTCCGACAGGTGAAATCGTGACGCAGGACGGCTTTACGGTCATTCCCAGTATCACCATCCCGCAGGACGCCACTAGTGTGACCATAAACCCGAGCGGTGAAGTGGAAGTGCAGATCGACGGTCAGGTCAATCTACAGACCGTGGGACAGCTTGATCTTGCCATCTTCTTTAACGAAGGCGGACTGCAACCTCTCGGCGACAGTCTCTTTCAGGAAAGTACAGCGTCCGGCGCACCGACAATCGGCGTACCCGGGTCCACCGGCTTTGGCACCCTGCGTCAGGGGTATCTTGAAATGTCCAACGTGAATGCGGTGCAGGAAATCACCCAGCTCATCAGTGCCCAACGCGCCTATGAGATGAACTCGAAAACGATTACAGCCGCCGATGAAATGATGTCGGTAACCAACCAGCTTGGTCGATAGAAACTTTCTAGAATGAAAGAGATCGCTATGAAATACATTGCACTCATACTCACCTTGATGATCGCGCTCACCGCCCCCGCAATTTCGGTTGCGGGCGAGACGATCACACTGCGCCGCGATATCACGGTCGAAGGGGAACAGATTACCCTTGGCGATCTGTTCATTGGCACCGGGGAAAAAGCCGAGCAAGTCATCGCGCCCGCGCCCGCGCCCGGCAAATCAACGGTGTTCAAGGCTGTCTCTGTCGCGCGTTATGTTCATGCAGAAGGGCTTGACTGGCGTCCGGCCACCCCGATCCGGCGGATTTCGGTCCGCCGCGTGGGCTCCAGTATCCCGCAGCAGGTCATAGCCGATCAACTCCGCGCGGCGCTGGAGTATGAATTGGATCTGGATATGTTCGAAATGAATCTAGGCACGCAGAATCTGAATATCCAGATCGCCGCGGACCAGCCGCAGACAGTCTCAGTCGAAAATCTTTTCATCAATCACGATAGCGGTCAGTTTGTAGCCGAAATCCTCGCACCCGCCCATTCTGAGAACGGGCAGCGTGTCCGGTTGAGTGGACAGGTGCATGCGCAGATGATGATACCGGTCCTCAAACGCTTCAAATCCGCAGGTGAGGAAATCCGCGAGAGCGACATCGATTACAAGGCCGAGCGCACCAGCAAGGTTGGCCGGCAGGTTGTGACCGATGCCGCGTTGCTGATCGGCAAGAGCCCCCGGCGCTCCGTTCGCTCTGGTCTGCCCATCAATATGAGCAACCTCGGTGATCCGGTACTTGTCGAAAAGGGCAAGCTGGTCGCCGTCATCCTGCAACAGGGCGGCATGTATCTTTCGGTTACCGGCCGTACCCTTGAATCCGGCGGTGAAGACGACGTCATCCGGGTTGAAAATATCAATAGCCGCAAAGTCATTCAGGCCCAGGTGATTAGCGCACAGGAAGTGCGTATCATCACCCGGCAGCCGCAGTTGGCATCTGCCAGCAATATCAAGAACTAGAGGAACTTTCCATGACGAACTATATGACATCCATTATTCGCCTCCTCCTAGTGATCGGTCTTGGGGTAGCTCTTTCGGGCTGTAACTTCTTTAACCGCCTTGCGAATATCGGCAGCGAGCCGCCGCTTTCCCAAATCGAGAATCCGGTTGCCCAGAAAGGCTATCAGCCGGTCTCCATGCCAATGCCGCGCCCCGAGCCCGTATTGCAGCAGGCCAATTCTCTCTGGCGGCCCGGCTCCAAGGCCTTCTTCAAGGATCAGCGGGCGAACCAGGTCGGTGATATTGTGACTGTACTTGTCGAGATTGAAGACAAGGCCACGCTGAATAATTCCACCGATACAACGCGAGCCTCCACTGAATCCGCTGGTTTCGCCGGATTCCTCGGGCTGGAAACACAGGTCACCAAGGTCCTGCCTGAAGGCACCGATGCCAGCGCCCTGATCGATCTTGGCAGCGACCACAGTGTCAGCGGATCCGGCGCCGTCAACCGGAATGAAACCATCAATATGGAGATTGCCGCGATCGTCACCCAGATTCTCCCCAACGGTAATATGGTTATCGTTGGACGTCAGGAAGTCCGTGTGAACTTTGAAAGCCGTGACCTTTCCGTTACCGGCGTCGTCCGGCCGGAAGACATCACCTCCTCCAACACGATTGAATCGGCGAAGATTGCCGAAGCTCGTATCGCCTACGGTGGCCGTGGTCATCTCACCGATGTACAGCAGGGCCGCTACGGTCAACAGCTCTTCGACATCATCTTCCCCTTCTAAGGAAGACCCTAAAACAGAAAAAGCCGGTTCTTATCGAACCGGCTTTTTTTATTGTCTCGTGCGACATTATAAAATGTTTAGTCGTCGCGGTAGTTTTTCTCTCGGCGTTCATGTCGCTCCTGCGCTTCCAGGCTGAGCGTCGCAACCGGGCGGGCTTCCAACCGTTTGAGGGAGATCGGCTCACCCGTCTCCACGCAATAGCCGTACTGACCTTCGTCAATCCGCCGCAGTGCCGAATCAATCTTGCCGATCAGCTTCCGTTGCCGGTCACGGGTACGGAGTTCCAAAGTCCGCTCTGACTCGGTCGAGGCGCGATCCGCGATATCCGGCTCTTTCACCGTTTCTTCCTGCAAGCTCAGGATTGTCTGGTTCGCATCGGCAAGAATCTCGCTCCGCCACTTCAATAATTTGGCGCGAAAATATTCTTGCTGACGAGAATTCATAAAGGGCTCGTCCTCGGACGGGCGATAGTCATCAGGAATTTGAACGTTCATTAAGCGACTCCAGTTCCCATATACCGAATGTCTCAACACAGACATCCAAAAAATTAACGGCAATAAATATAAGATCGCGGCGTTATTGGCAACATCCTATTCCATAATGAGAAAATGGTTATGAAGGCCTTATGAAAATCTCCGGGGGATCAGGAGAAAAGACATCAATAGCCGAGTTTGGGGAGTGCGACGGCTGCGAGCGCGTCGATGTCCTGGAGAGGGTGG
>CALEMG010000334.1 GCA_937910835.1 uncultured Alphaproteobacteria bacterium
GAAACTGCAGTTCCGCTTGTTGAATCCCGCTTTACAAAGGGGGGGACGCGGCTTCAGTTCTCTGTTCCCGTTCGCCAGCTATTTGGCTATCGCAGTCTGGATTTGCGCGACACGCTCGGCACATTTCTGGATGATGTTGCGGCAACATTGATCGCGCGGAACAATAACATCGCGACTGATCTTGAAATTCTTATCGGCTCCGGGGTCGAGCTGCCGCAGCTTGCGGATATCTCCGATGATATTGCCGCGCAGCGGGTCAGCCATCTTTCGCAAGTTCTAATGGAGGCGGGGGTGCCGTCTCGCAATATTTCGATTGGTGTGGCAGCCGGGGATGCAGGACTTATTCATTTCAGCTTCTTCCTGCGTCCGTCGCTTACCTTCCAGTTTCGCCCCGAGGTAGGTGCGCCATGACCATCCTGGGCCTAAGTTACGAAAAATCGCCGAATACCAGTACAGCCTGGATGACGTCGCTCGCCGATTTGCTGGCGTTGTTGCTTGCTTTTTTTGTGCTTCTCTTTTCGATGAGCGAGATCAAGGTGGACCGCTGGCAGACCCTGACCGAAACCTTCGGTAACAAGATGAGTGATATCACCGACCTTGTGACCAAGACGGGCGAGGCAGAGAAAAACATGGCGATGATCAATGAGCCGAAGGCCTTCGATCTTGCCTATCTGGAACATATTCTGAACGGCAAGAAACAGCAGAGCACGCTGCTCGCGAATGTCAATATTTTCCGTGCTGACGACCGCTTGGTCATTTCCCTCGCAGGATGGGACTTTTTCAAACCGGGAACGGAGAAAGAAGGCGGTGAAGTTGTCGAGGTGATCGACATGATCGGCAATACGCTCCGTCATGTGAATAATCGGGTCGAAGTTTATGGACATACGGACCCGGACCCGATCACCTCTCCGACAGCAAAATATCCGAATAACTGGGCGCTGTCGCTCGCCCGTGCGCTGTCGGTGGCGAATGAACTGGAAAACTCGGGATATAACTATCCGATCCGGGTTTATGGCATGGCGGATTCCCGCTTTAGCGAACTGATTTTTGTGGACGACAAGGATAAAAAATATGCTTTGGCACGACGCGTGGACATCGTCGTGCGCGAGGCTGAGGGTCGAGGGAAGTAAGAATATGAACCGCGTTATCAATCATGGATTTAGGCGTCGTCTGGGGCAATCGCTGATATTGGCTGCGCTGGTCATCGCGTTTCTGATCAGCGAGGTGAATGCAGCCGCGCCGGTTACAGTGACGGCGGCCGATAAGGAAAATGTCGGGCGACTGGTTTTCAACTGGGAGGCGGCGCCGGAATTCACGGCCGAGCTTGAGGAGGGGTATCTCTATATCCGCTTCACGAAGCCTTTTGATACGGATCTTTCTGCGGCCTCAAGCGCGCTTGCGCAATATGTCGGCCAAGGTGAGCTGCTGGAAGGGAAGCAATCTGTTCGCTTCCCGCTCAAAGGTGAGCTGCGGGTTGCCTCGCGGCAGGACGGGAACGCGGTTATTGTCGAACTTAAAAAAGCAACTGTGACTGCAGCGAATAAGACAGCGAGCGGTACTGTTCCGGTCCGCCTGAGAAGCGGGGATCATGCAGATTTCAGCCGCCTCGTCTTTGACTGGCCGACGGCAACAACCGGCTATAGCAGCCGTACAAGCGATGATAAGCTGATTATCACCTTTGACGCCCTGGCAAAGATGGACGTAAGGGCGTTTAACAACGATCCGCTCAATTTTGCAAAATCTATTTCTCTTTCAAATGTGAACGGCAAGACGGAAGTCTCTGTTCAACTCACACCCGGCAGCATTGCGAGCAATTTTCGCAATGAGAAAAGCATCGTTTTTGACATCAAAAAAGGTGAGGTAACGGCAAAATCTGCACCGGAAAAAGCAGCGCCTGCGCCTGCGAAGGTTAAAACCGCGAAGATAAGCGAGCCGGTAAAGAAAGAGCAATCCGCCAAGGTCGCTAAGGCCACGCCGGAAACCTCAAACCCTGCACAGGAGGATAAACCTGCCCTAAATAGGCCGGTTATTGAACTCCCTGTTGTTAATCTGGAGCCGAGGAAAGTAAAAGCAGACCCGGTACCTGCAAAAAAACCTGTGAAGAAGCCGCTGGAAAAGGTCGAAATCAGGCCCGACACTGCGCAGGAACTGCCCGCGCCGACGCCGATTGAAGACTCGGATGTGGTCAAAATAAAGACGCTGGTCAGCGACGACGCGCTTAATAACGTATCTCCGGCTTCGGGCAAGGGGTCCAGTTCGGCAATTGTTGCGATCAGCCCGACAATTATGCTGGATCCGGTAGCCGAGGAAGAGGAAGAAGTTGCCAAGGTTGAAGCCCCAAAAGCGGAGCCTCTTGTTGTCAAGGACGCCGGGGAAGAACCGGTTGCGAAGGTAGAGGCGAAACGGGTCATCTCCGAGCCGCTTTCCGCGCCGGAAGGGCCTAGCTTGAAAGTCAAAATTGCCAATCTGAAGGACGGGTTCCGCCTTATCTTCCCGTGGGATAAACCGGCGGCCATGGCCATGTTTGAATCCGGTGGCGCCCATTGGGTTGTTTTTGACCAGATATCCAAGGCTGATTTTGAAAGCCTTTCGGGTCCTTACAAGTTCCTCGTTTCAAGTGCGCGGCAGATTGATCATGACAGTGCGACATTGCTCCGCTTCAATTTTCGTGAGGGGTATGCGCCGAAGGTCCATAAGGTAAACGAAGAATGGTATGTGGATTTCCAGCTTGATGCGGTACCGGTCATACCCCATCCGCTCGGTGTCCAGACGCAAGGTATCTCCGCCTCTGAATTTAGGGCCTTCATTCCGGCCGTGAATAATGGCAAGGAAACCCGGTTCACAGATCCCGCAAGCAACGAGGAACTTGTTGCAATGCCGCTTCTTGGCTCGGGCTGGGGGATTGAGGAGGAGCGTATCTTCAACGGCATTACCGTCCTATCCACGGTTCAGGGGATTGCGTTTAAATCCACGGCCGCCGATATCCGGATCGGTCATGAGCAGAACGGGCTGGCGGTCACTGCCGTTTCCAATGAATTCGCGGCCCCCCGAGTGCCGAAGGAAATCCCCAAAAAGCCGGGTGAGGAAATCTACCCGACACCGGCAATAGGTGAGGCACAGCTTGTGCGCCTGGATGAGTGGCGGCAGGTGAACCCGCTTCTCTTCACGATCCGCAAGCAGGAACTGCAGAACGCAGCAGCGACGGCGGAGAAAAAGGACAAGCGCGCCGCCAAAATGAAGCTCGCCAAATTCTATGTCGCCCATAATCACCATGCCGAGGCGCTTGGTGTTCTGGCTGAATTGATCCGGAGTTACCCGAAGATTGAGAAGGACCGGGAATATCGGCTCCTAGCCGGGCTTGCCGAACTCGGGATGCATCGCTATGACGTGGCCGCGCGCAATCTTTATCATGATGATTTCGAAGGCGATGTTGAGGTCGCCCCTTGGCGCGGAGTGGTTTCCGCGGGGCGTGGGGATTGGGAGCGGGCGGCGCAGGAACTCAACTATTCCGCCCCTGCTTTCGATGTGTATGAGCCGAAATGGCGCGATCATTTTCGCCTGCTTCAGGCGCGTGCTGCCTTGGAGAATGTCGATGTTAATCAGGCCAAGAAAGTGCTTGATCTAGTGAAATCTCCTGAAGAAAAGGGACAGAAGGCTGAAAAAGCGTATCTGGAAGGTGTCCTGGCGTTGCAACTCAGCGATTTTCCAACGGCTGCGGCGAAATTTACTGAAGCGGTGAAGCTAGATTACCGGCCAGTGTCTGAGAAGGCCCGCTTTAACAAGGTCAATGTCGATTTGGTGGCTAAGCTGATCACGCCGGAGCAGGCGATTACCGAGATTGAGAAGCTCGATTTTGCATGGCGCGGCGATGAACTGGAGGTTGAGGTGCAAAAACGCCTTGGCGATCTCTATGTGGCGACGGGTCAGATCGGCAACGGTCTTGAAACCTATAAACGAATTGTCCGGCATTTCCCGAAGTCGCCTTATTCACGTGATCTCGGACGCAAAATGAACAATCTTTTCGCCGAATTGTTTCTGGACGGCGCCGCCGATGAACTCCCGCCAATCAAGGCGCTGGCGATTTATTATCAGTATCGTGAGCTGACGCCCGTTGGGGATCGCGGGGATAAGATGATCCAGATATTGGCCGATCGCCTGACACGTGTCGATCTGCTGGAACAGGCCGCGCAGCTGCTTGAGCATCAGGTTAATTTCCGGCTGAAGGGGCTTGCGAAGGCAACGGCGGGTACAAAGCTTGCCATCGTCCATCTCTGGAACGACAAGCCGGAAGAGGCTTTACGTGTTCTCTATGATACGCGCTGGCGTCAGCTGTCGCCCGAGGAGAAGAAGGAGCGTATCCATATCGAAGCGCGGGCGCAGGCCGGACTGCAGCATTACAAGGAAGCCTTGCAGTTGATCGCGAGTGACAGCAGCATTGAGGCCGACGAGCTTCGCGCTGAAATTCACTGGAAGTCGCGCAAATGGGCACTGGCTATCCCGGCAATCGAAAAACTGATCGGAAAAGGTGGGGACAGCACGGATGAAGCGGCCGCCCGGCTTGACCGGCAGCGGGTCATGCAGATTGCCGTAGCGCATAATCTTTCCAACGATAAGAACGGCATCCGTAATTTGCGGCAGAAATACGCCGAGTTGATGGATGGGACGCCCGATCAGGCCGCCTTCGATCTGATTACGGAACAAAATGATCCGTCAGAGACGAAATTCCGGGAGCGGGCAACGGTGATCGCCAAAGTGGGTCAGCTGGAATCCTTCATGGCCGGCTATCGTGAGAAGTTGCAGAACGGGGATTTCTGGGCGACCTATTGATCGCCCTCTTTCAGGATATCGCTGTAGAGGGCCGGATCGACATTGCCGCCGGAGGCAATGGCAACCACTGTCTTGTCCTGAATATCGATCTTGCCGGTGAGAAACGCCGCGAGGGCAACCGCTCCCCCGGGTTCTATCACGCATTTAAAGTAGTGAAAGGCCGTGCGCATGGCGGCCCGGGTTTCATCGTCCGTAACGACCAGTCCACCTGAAAGGGTTAGCTTGTTGATCCCGAAGGTGATTTTGCCCGGCGTCGGCGTCACGATGGCATCACAGATACTCTGCTGCCCCGCCTGATTTTGAACGCGCTCCCCGGCGGCGAGGGATCTGTTGGTATCGTCGAAATGTTCCGGCTCCGCCGCGTAGATTTTTGTTCTGGGGCTGAGTTCCCGTAAGGCGAGGGATGTGCCTGCAATCAGCCCCCCGCCGCCCGCCGGTGCAGCGCAGATATCAGCGTGGATATTCTGATCCTTCAGCTGTTCGACAATCTCAACCCCTGTCGTTCCCTGTCCGGAAATGACAAAGTAATTATCATAGGGTTTGATGAGGGTAAGGTTGCCGTCTTTGGCGATTTTCTCGCCAATTTCCTCGCGTGATTGGCGATACCGGTCATAGGTGATAACTTTCGCGCCATATTCGCGGGTGTTGTTCAGCTTTATGGCAGGGGAGTCTTCAGGCATCAAGATAGTTGCGGTGATTCCCAGCATTTTCGCTGACAGGGCGACGCCTTGCGCGTGATTGCCACTTGAATAGGCAATGACCCCGGCCGCTTTTTGCGCCGCCGACAAACGGCTGAGCGTGTTGTAGGCACCGCGAAACTTGAAAGAACCGGTATGCTGCAATGTTTCACATTTGAGAAAGAGCCGCGCACCCAGCCGCTCGTTAAGCGCCTTGGATTCAAGAAGTGGTGTGCGAACGACAATCCCACGCAGTTGCTCTGCCGCATCCCGAACGGATTGGTATGATGGAGTCTTATCGAACTCGAGCAATGAATTCATCCAGTTTAGTTAACGCTTCCGGCTCGTTCAGGAGAGGCACATGTCCCCGGTTATTCAGGATCAGGGCTTCCATGTCCGGGTCTTCTTCCTTCATGCGCGCGAAAACCTCCGCGCTTAGCACATCCGAGAGTGCCCCACGGATCGCGAGGACCGGTAAATCACCAAGCTCCTTGAAGAACGGCCATAGATCGACCTGTTCCTCGGAGTTGAGTTGCTCCGCTAGCGCCCGGGCAAGGCTCAGGTCATAGTTAAAGCGATAATTCTTCGCCGTCTCATCATAGACGAAGGTTGTTTCCGACTGACCGAGCCAATCATTATCCGAGTTATCCGGATAGGCGCCGCCATAGATCTTTTCCTGCTCAACCGCCGCCTCTTCAAGGGTCGCAAAACGAACGTCTTTTCCAACATAATCAAGGATGCGGCTGCTGCCCGATTTGTCGACCTCCGGCCCGACGTCATTCAGAATGGCTCCGGCAATGAAATTCTTAGCAAGGCCAGCCATCGCGATGGTTAGCAAACCGCCTAAGGAAGTGCCGACAAATAGCGCCTTTTCAATGCCCTTGGTGGTTAGAAAGACAAAAATATCTCCAAGGTAAGTTTGCGGATTGTAGTTTTTATAGTCCGTGTCATAGGCGGACTTTCCGCGCCCGCGATAATCGAGGGTGTAGACCTTGCGTGTTTTGGAATAACGCTCGGCGAAATCATGGAAATCGAGTGACGAGCGTGTCAGGCCAGAGAGGCAGATGATCGGACAAGAACTCTTATCTGATCCATATTCCCTATAATATAAACTCAGGCCATCCGAAGACTGATAATAATTCTCGCTGAAAGACATAGGAAAAATTCACCCTGAAAATTCATGTTTAATCATGTTGCGCC
>CALEMG010000335.1 GCA_937910835.1 uncultured Alphaproteobacteria bacterium
CCGAGAGCGCATTCAGCAAGGTCGTCTTGCCAGATCCGGTCCCACCGGAGATCAGGATATTCAACCGGCAACGCGCTGCGACTTCAAGGAAACGGGCCATACTGGACGAACAGGAGCCGCCTTCGCAAAGGTCATTCAGGCTCATGAATTCCTTGGAGAATTTGCGGATCGAAATGATGGTGCCGTAGACGGATAAGGGCGGCGCAATCACATTAACGCGGCTGCCATCCTTCAGCCGCGCATCGACCATGGGGTTTGCCTCAGCCACCCGCCGCCCGACGGAGGCCGCAATGCGACGCGCCACCTCCAGCACATGATCCTCATCGCGAAATTTATAGCTGGTGAGCTCAAGTCGTCCGCCCCGCTCCACGTAGACTGTGTCGGGACCGTTTACGAGGATATCCGTTACTTTTGGGTCCGACAGCAGGTTTTCGATGGGACCGATGCCGACAATATCGTCGAACAGCTCCCGCGCGATGGCGCTCTGCTCCATCCAGTTGACCTGAAGCTTCTCCTCATCGACAATCTTCGAGACCGCCTCGGTAATCCGGAGCGAGAGTTGCTCCGGCGGCATGGTGGACGCTGCGGTCGGATCGATCCGGTTAAAAAACTGCTTTCGCACGCGTTCGATCAGTTCCGGCGGAACATCAAATTCCTTCTCCCTTGACGCTGTTTGGCCGATAAATGCCTCTTCCGCATCGGCGAACTCGCCCGGTCTCTCGCTCTCAGTTTTACGGCCAAACATCTTATGTCCCTTTGAGCCCAACGAGCCAACCTAGACGACTAGATTTGCCTTTCCGGCCGATCAGTTCCGCGGCTAGCTTATGGTAAGCGTCCGTGATCGGTATTTTTTTTCGCGCGACCGGTTCGGCATTCAAGCTGGCAAGAGCGAGCTTTTTCTTCTCAAACGGAATAACGATATCAACCGGGTGATCGACAAAGCGGATAATTTTTTCGAGCGGCACATCGCCACTGATACGCGCGCGCGACCGATTGAGGACAAGGACGATCTTTTTCTCCTCTCCTTCCGATTTCAGCACTTTGAGGACTCGCGCGGCATCCCGAACCGAGGCTAGGGTCGGATCCATCACCAGCACCCGAACATCGGCATTTTGAAGTATCGCCATGGCAGTGTCGGATGCGGCCCGGTCAACATCCTGAATGATAAAATGATAGCGGCTGCGCAGATGCTGCATCAACTGGGCTACGGCAGCAGCATCATAAGTGGGGACGGCCTCGAAATCTGTTTCCGAAGCCAGAAGCTTCAGCTTTTCCTCCACCTCCAGCGTCGCGCGATCGACGAAGACATTGTCGATCCGGTCCGGGTCCGTCAGGAGATCGGCCAGCCCCGAGGTCGGCTCCTGCCCCATCTCCAGGGCGAGCGTACCGGAAATCAGATTAAGGTCGGCGAGCATAACATGGCGGTTATGGTGATTGGCGAGCAACCATCCCGTATTCAGAACCGCCGTTGTTGCCCCAACTCCGCCGCGCACGCCATATACAGCGACGGACTTGCCAACACGCGGCTCGAGGTTACGCGCCGAGATCCGGCCACTTGCCCGGGCAACAGCACGAAAGAGCAAATCGCTCGGCACTGGCTTGACCAGATAATCCGTCACGCCGATTTCCATCAGGTCGCGATAGAGGCCGACATTATCCTCCGTCCCCAGCACTACCACATTCACTCGTGGTGGGCAGATGTCGGCAAGTTCCTGCAAATCCGAAAGCGGTAGGGCAACCATGGAGATATCAACAATTAACACCGTCGGCATGCTCTTTTCGCGATAGTCCCGGATCACTTCCCGCAGAGTGCCACGCCCGATATGTGCCTTCTCATATCCCCATTTCGGCAACAGGTCTTTCAGCTGTTTCTCCGTCTCTCGGTCCGCAACATAGGCCGCGGCCGACGCGGTGGCCCCGTCTGCGTTTTGAAAGTTTTCAATTT
>CALEMG010000336.1 GCA_937910835.1 uncultured Alphaproteobacteria bacterium
CTTCTTCGCCCTCAAATTATCGCTCTGCCAGAATTTCTCCTTTATGCAAGACAAGAACCCCATGTAGCCCCGCAAGCGTTCCATCTGCCACCGCCGTGTCAATTTGTGTTTCCAATGCCTGATCCTCCGACCATGCGGGAGTGGCCATGAAAAGAAGCCCTCCCAATGTAATGAGAAACAATCTGCCTATCCGACCCATCAAAGCACTCCTCTGCAAAGTTAAAGCTGCGTATAACTATGTAGAAACTCGCACGCCATGTTATCACCCCCGCCGAAAAAGAAATGTCAATCCGACAGCCCGCGTCAAGCTGCGTCAGTCGCCTCTGATACGATCCAATTGAGCAGTGCATCACGCGCCGGATTCACCGGGCTCTTATCGGGATAGACAAGGTAATAGCCAATCTGATCCTGCCGCCTGTCCTGCCAGAGATTGACCAGCTTTCCCGCGGCAAGATCGGCAGTCGTAAGCAGGCGCGGCGCAAGCGCGACACCCTGCCCGTTTGCCGCCGCGTCCATAGCGAGTGCAGTTTGGTTGAAGCGGAGCAAGCGGTGGCGGGCGACAAGCCCGGCTTCTTCCATCAGCGTCTCCCAATGAGTATGGCTGTCCTGAATAAGCTGCAGGTTCGTGAAATCACTCAACTCCCTGATCGGACCAGCCTCCTCAGCATAGTTGGGGCTACAGACGGCGCAAAGGTCCAATGGCGCGAAAAGCTCGAAAACCAGGCCGGATCCAACGGCAGGCCGTCCCTGGCGGATGGCCAGATCGACACCGTCCGACTTAAAGTTAGCGAGCTCTTCACTGGCAATGGTCTGCACTTCTATATCCGGATAGAGGCGAGCAAAGGAACTCAAGCGGGGAACCAGCCATTTCGAGGCAAATGATGGTGTAACGCTGATCGTCACCCGGGGCCCGTCGGTCCTGAATTTTTGTGTGGCGCTCTCAATCATGGCGAGAGCACGACGAATAGGCACATGATAGTTGCGCCCCACGTCGGTGAGCTCCAGACCGCGCGCCTTCCGGGAAACGAGCCGAACAGCCAGGTCGGCCTCAAGCCGCCGTACCTGCTGCGCCACCGCCCCTTGCGTCAGGTTCAATTCATCCGCCGCTGCGCGAAAACTGAGATGCCGCGCCGCCGCATCGAACATTTTAAGCGAATTCAGATTTGGGGTCCTCACTGAACTTCCCTAAGACAGTAGATTTTCTACAGTCATGCGCGACGAAACATGATTTGTCAAGCGCGGGCACCCTACGCATATATGCGCCAATACCTATTAACGGAGGAACGATCATGGCATCGACGAAAGTGGCTCTTGTTACCGCGGGCGGTAGTGGCATGGGCGCGGATGCCGCGCGGCGACTAGCGACGGACGGCTACAAGGTGGCAATCCTCTCCTCCTCGGGCAAGGGCGAGGCTTTGGCCGAAGAACTTGGCGGCATCGGCGTCACCGGTTCTAATCTTGAGGGCGCGGATCATCAGAAACTCGTTGATCTCGCCATGGAGAATTTGGGGCGCAGCGACGTGCTGGCGTATTCCGCCGGGCAGGGCCCGAAGTGGCCCGTCCTCGAGATCAGCGACGACGACTGGCACCTCGGCATGGAGGTCTATCTCCTGAATGTCATCCGTCCGGCACGCCTAGTCGCGCCGATTATGGTGAAACAGGGCGGCGGCGCGATCATCAATATCTCCACTTTCGCCGCGTTCGAGTCCGATCCCCTCTTCCCGACCTCCGGTGTTTTTCGCGCTGGCCTTGCCGCCTTCACCAAACTCTTCGCCGACAAATACGCGATCGATAATGTCCGCATGAACAATATCCTGCCGGGCTTTATCAGCAGCCTGCCTGAGACTGAGGACCGTCGCGCCCGTATTCCGATGGGCCGCTACGGGAACCCCGAGGAGGTCTCCTCCCTCATCGGCTACCTCGTCTCGGGCGACGCGGCCTATATCACCGGGCAGAATATCCGCATCGACGGGGGCCTGACCCGCTCCGTCTGAGCAACACACCCGATGTCAAGTTATCTGCGCTAGTCTGCGAGGACTTCGAGGGCGCCCGCCACTTCCACACGATCCCTGCCCGCGGCCTTAGCGGCATAAAGTGCATCATCCGCTTGCTTGATCAAATCTTCCGGATCTTTGCCAAATGCCGGATACATGGCAATGCCGATGGAAATTGAAATAGTGCCCAACGTATTATTGTCACTGACCAATTTTAAATTTCGCACAGCATCACATAAACGGTCGGCAATCTCGATGGCCTCTTCCTGCGAAGCTCCCGGCAGGACCACGGTGAATTCTTCCCCGCCATATCGGCACGCAACATCATGTCCGCGAATGCCGTCACGCATGGCGCTGCCAACCTGTGTCAATACACGGTCGCCCGCATCATGGCCGAAATTATCGTTGAAGCGCTTGAAGTGATCGATATCAATCATCAGTACCGCTATTTGCAGCTTTTCCCGTTTCGCCCGCAATATCTCCTTTTGCAGCATTTCCATCAGGAAGCGGCGATTATAGAGCCCGGTCAAGCTATCTCTAATGGCTTGATCCCGCAGGCTCTGCCGGAGTTTTATGTTGGCAACGGCAAGGCTGATCTGTTCCGCAAGTACTGATGCAATCTGTAACTCTTCGCTGGTGACCTCACCCTTTTCCTTCACAAGATGCAGAGCCCCCATAATCTCACCATGCGCGGACATGGGGAGGCAACGCGTCTGTTCAATCTCAACAGTTTTCAAATGCGGACAGACAACGGCGCTCTGATCTTCACTGTGGGGATGCATATGTCCCGTCCGAAGCGCCCAACAGCTGTCCGGGGAGTAGCTGACATCCCCTTTCCAGGTTCCGCCCCAGCATGCGATGATATCGACAGCATTACGCGAAGACTTGAAAATGGCCAAGGCTCCGCCAACGTCCGGCAGTAGGTCCGGCACTAGGTTTTCAATAATTTCTGTTGTTTCGTCCGTGTTATTGCACGCACTCAAGAGGGTGCCCAGATTCTGAAGACGGCGAACATCTTTTGTTCGTTCAATCACCCGGTCTTCAAGTTTCAATTGCTCCCGCCCAATTTGCTTTGAAAGGTTTTGAGACGCGAAAAACCCCAGTATTCCAGCGATAACAGCGCCCAAGGCTGCAAAAATGAAAAATTCTTTCCACCGACCATCAACGACTTCAATAACTTTTCCCAAAGAATTAGAAACACGCACAACCCCCGCTTCATCGGCGATTTCGAAAGGAACCGCAACATACATCATATCCATTTTTAGGGTGTTACTGAATCTAGTTGACGTTCCCCGTCCATTATTTCTGGCGTCGACAATTTCGGGACGATCCTTGTGATTATCCATCTTCAGGACGTCTTCGGCGGTCAAACCTGAATCCGCAACAACCACACCATTATCCAGAATGATGGTGACCCGGCTGTCCAGCAAATGACCGTGGCTCACCGCAAAGTCCTGATAGTCCTCCTGGAGGATGGGCGCTTCCGTTTCTAGGGTTTTTGAAAGCCGCTCGGCATAGTTAGTGATTTTCACTCGATGCCAATCATCCAGCACGTCGCCGAGATGAAACACGCCAAATAGTCCGAATGCGCCAAAAACAAGGAGCATCAGCACCATCGGGAGCGCTATGATACGGATACTGCCGTAATTTTTTGTCATTTACTTAATACAAAACCTTCATACTACCTAAGATAAATATTAAATTCATCAATTTCTATCTTAATTACAGTAAAAACTGAAATCATATAGAATAAAAAGGACATCCATCCGCCATTTTTAGCGTTATTATATTAACAATACTATAATGTCGACTCCCATTACAGATTATGACAAGGCACGCGGCACCGACAGCCCGAATAATCCCGGAAAAGAGGGAGTATTTCGATCCAGTCACAGTCATAAATTTTCACAAGCATTTACATAGGGGTGGCATATTCATGGCATCGGAGAAAGTGACTCTACCAACTTTTTACCGATAACTATGGCGCCGACAATGTGTACATGAACAATATCCTGCCAGAGAACGAAGAACGGCGACAAAGCATTCCCATGGACCGCTATGACGAGACCGAGGAAGTCGTCGGGCTGAGCCATCTGGTTGCTCTTGGCGCGATGGCCATCGGGACAAGGAGCTGAGCTCTACATCGAGATGGCGCCGCTTTTCAGGTGCTTCTCGTCATACTCAAAAATAATTTCCGGATCGGGATGCGCGCGATGCTCATCCTTGTCCGGGCAATCTACATTGGCCATGATATGACGGATGACGTTGAGTCGCGTCAGCTTCTTATTATCGGCGCGCGCCACATGCCACGGCGTCACCGGGTTATGGGTGCGGGCCAGCATCTCATTGCGGGCGGCGCTATAATCCTCCCATTTTTCGATGGCGACCGCATCGATCGGGCTGATTTTCCAGGTTTTAAGCGGGTTCCGCCGCCGATCCTCCAGCCGCTCGATCTGCTCGGGCTTGGAGATATCAAGATAATATTTAAACAGCTGAATACCGCTTTTCACGAGAAGATGCTCGAATGGCAGTACCGCGCCCATAAAGCTTTCATATTCCGTGTCGGTGCAGAATCCCATCACCCGCTCCACCCCGGCGCGATTGTACCAGCTCCGGTTAAAGAGGACCATTTCCTGTTCCGACGGCAGATGCGCTGCATAGCGCTGGAAATACCAGCTCGACTGCTCCCGGTCGGACGGCTTGCCGAGCGCGACGACGCGGGTCTCCCGCGGGGAGAGATGCTCAGTGATGCGTTTAATCGTGCCGTCCTTGCCGGCCGCGTCCCGCCCCTCAAAGATGATCAGGATTTTGAGGTCATGCTTGATGATATGCCGCTGCAGTTTGACCAGCTCAATCTGCAAC
Organism: uncultured Alphaproteobacteria bacterium; assembly: GCA_937910835.1. Lineage (GTDB taxonomy): Bacteria > Pseudomonadota > Alphaproteobacteria > Sneathiellales > Sneathiellaceae > Sneathiella. The sequence goes on from CALEMG010000336.1 coordinate 4,857, forward strand.
CGCTCCAGCTCTTTCTTGTATGCCTTCTTGTCCATCTTCGCCCCTGCCGCTTATGCCTGTTTACAATCTATCATAGGTCTCGGGCGCCAAACCGCAAGGCTCCGCTACCCTGCCTCTTACGGTCGTCGTCTTCTCCTTTCCTTGACAGCCACGATATTTTATACATAATCACTGTTATGCCAAAACAAGTCGACAGTGCCGCGCAGAAAAGGATGATTGCCAAAGCGGCGATCCATGTGATCAACAAGGCGGGCCTTGACGGCACGCGGCTTCGCGATGTCGCGCGGGCGGGCAATATAACAACCGGCGCGGTCACCCATTATTTCGATGGAAAGGATGCCGTGCTGGAGGCCGCGCTTGGCGAGATCGTGCGGCGCACATTGGCGCGGATCGATACGCCCGTAAAAGCGGGAAGCGGCCAGGATATCCGGACCTTTCTCCGCCGAGTGGCAGCCTACCTCCCCCTTGATGACGAGGGCCGTGCCGAATGGCGGGTCTGGCTTGCCTTCTGGGGCCGTGCCATCGCCGATGAACGGCTTCGCGCCCAGCATCAGGCCTATTACAGCGCCTTCGTGACACGGATTGCGGAGTATTTGCGGGCGCTTGACGGCGCGCCAAGGAGCCAGAAACGCGCCGACCAAACCGCCGATGCGCTGATCGCGGCAATCGACGGGATCGGAACTCGGGCAACGCTGGAGCCTGATGACTGGCCCGCCAGACGCCAGAAAGACACCCTCACCGCCCTGTTAACTCCCCTACTAGAAAATTACCGCACCTCTTAAGGAGCTCGACCGATGACCGACCGTGATATGACAAAAGACGATCCGCTTGAGGATTTCGAACCGCGCGATATCACCCTGGACAGGGTGACGAAACGCGTCCATGTCACGGGCCGTGGTCCCGCCGTGATCGTCATGACCGAGATGCCGGGGATCAGCCCTTATGTCGCCCGCTTTGCCCGCTGGGTGCGCGATGCAGGTTTCACGGTCTATATGCCCTCTCTCTTCGGGCGCGATGGCGCCGTGCCAGACGATAAGGAAGGCACGGAAGTTATTCAGCGAGCCTGCGTCAGTGCTGAGTTTCGCGCCTTTGCCGGGAAAGGCTCCAGCCCCGTGACAGTATGGCTACGGGCGCTCGCAAGGCTTGCCCATTCGGAGTGTGGCGGACCCGGCGTCGGCGCCATCGGCATGTGCTTCACCGGCAACTTCGCCCTCTCGATGATGCTGGAACCGGCAGTGCTCGCCCCGGTCCTCTCGCAGCCTTCACTTCCGCTCGATGATCCGGCAGCGATCGAGAGTCCGCCAGAGGAGGTTGCTGCCGTCCGTGCGCGTCTTGAAAAGGATGATCTTACCGTCCTCGCCTATCGGTTCGAGGGGGATTCTTTTTGCCGCGCCGCGCGTTTTGCCGCCTATGAGGAGGGGCTTGGCGAACGCTTTGTCGGCAAGGTGCTGCCCGATGCCGCCGCCAACACGGATGTACCACCCTTTTTCGAGAAATTCGTCACCACACCGCACAGCGTCGTCACCACCCATCTTATCGACGAGGCGGGACAGCCGACGATCGAAGCCCGCGATGACATCCTCAACTTTTTCAAAATGCGGCTCGGCAGTCCTTAAAACGCTCGACCCCTAGTTCCTGACGCTTTCCCACCAGCGGGTACTCTCATAGGGTTTCTGCAAATCGACCGTTTCACCAAGATGCGGGGTGAGCAGGTTGACGCCCTTCTCTTCCGCCGCCTTCGTTGCGCGGATAATCGGATCGTCCCAATCATGGAGCGCGAGATTGAAGGTCGCCCAATGCACCGGTAGCACCGGCCCACCGCCAACATCGAGCGCAACCTGGATCGCCTCCTCCGGTGGCATATGAATATCGATCCAGGACTGACCCGGCCCGTAGGAGCCGACCTTGACGATATTGAGATCGAACGGCCCGAAGCGATCACCGATTTCAGCGAACAGCTTCGAATAGCCGCTATCGCCGCTATAGAAGAAACGATGCTCCGGCCCTAGAACCGACCAGGAGGACCAGAGCGTTTTCTTGTAATCGAACAGCCCACGGCCCGAGTAATGCCGAGTCGGCGTCGCGACAATGGCCAGATCACCGAGCGAGACCGTCTCCCACCAGTCCAGATCGTGGATCTGGCTTTCGGGAATATCCCACGCCGCCAGATGCGCGCCCGTGCCGAGGGGAACGAAGAACTCTGTACCCTGATCCGCGAGATGGCGGATCGTCGCTTCATCCAGATGATCGTAATGGTTATGGGAAATGCCGACGGCATCGATATAATTCAGCCACACGAGCGACAGCGGCGAAAGAAGAAAACGATCACGAACGGCACACAGCAC
>CALEMG010000337.1 GCA_937910835.1 uncultured Alphaproteobacteria bacterium
GCTTGGTAGCCAGTCGGCAGCATTGCTCCACCAGGTGCAATGCCCGCGAACGGATCGCAGTAGTGCGGCGGCAACACCTCAGGATTCGGGGCCGACCCTCGGGGCTTGAATTCCACCAATGCAGCAGCGATCGCTTCTTGACTTAAGCCGTTGCTGGTGTTGAGGCCTTCATCATTCAGAAATCGCTTAACGCTGGTTTTTGGTAGGTCATGCTCCTTGCAAAAACTGTGCAGTGATTTGGTCATCTGGAACGCCTCAAAACGTTGTAGGTACTGACTAGGCACAGCTTTGGTACGGCTTCTTTAGTTCCAATCGGTACCAAACAAGTGCCTATCACGTTTACAGTGATAGCACGAATCAGTTTAAGAATGACACTAATCCGTGTATTTAGAGATAAGGTTAGTTCAGACTTTGATCTTTTGAGTAAACTGAGGTGTCACAAATGAAGGATGAGGACGTTGTGAGCAAGCGGATCGGGGTAACTGTCCCAGATAAGATCCATACAAGGCTAGAGCAATGGGCGGAATTGGAAGGTCGTCCCCTTGCTAACCTTTGCAACTTTCTTCTGGAGAAAGCTGTAAGGGAAGCCATAGAGAAAGGCGACTTACCTTCAGTCGACACCAGCAAGTGAGGCCCGCATCATGCCAGAGCCAAAATCACCGATTGAGATAAAACTGAACGCCATCGAAAGAACCCTAGAGGTTCATAGCGTTCGGATGGATGCGATCGACCAGAAACTAGACCGCATTGCCGACCTAGTTGAGGCCAACACGGTGCAAGTAGCAACGTTATCAGAAGGGCTCACTCGGCTTGAAAATTCCGTTAACCGGCTTGAGGGGATCGTTGAGCGTGGCTTTGACCGACTTGAGACGCTAATCAACCAGCAAAGTGAGACTGCTCAGATGCAAGCTCGTCATGTTGATCGGCTCATGGGAGTCGTTGAGACGCTGTTGGCGAAAGTAGCGTAAGCGGATCATGTCTTTTGCCGTGATGAAAGCAGGCGACTCAGCAAGGAAAATGCAGCCTTGATCCTCCTAGAAAGATCGCCTAATGTCTATGTACCACTCGCTAACAGAAGGAAACAAACTTGGTAGTCGCGACTACTAAAGCGTCTCAAACGCCCCAAACAGCAAAAATCCCGCCCTGTAACAAGGCGGGATTGAAGATGCTGCAGGGGCAGAAGAATCTTTACACGATCATTTTTCTCGTTGGCAGTATCAGCGCTTTGGGATTTTCGTTGACAGGACATCTTTTGGGCCTGCTAGCGATAGGAGGTTCCTACAGCGCAGCAGATAATACTGCCAAATATGCCCGCCTTGAAAAAGTTCTCACACTCTTGCTAGATAAGTTCGGAGAGTTTGGTATGCAAGCTTTTCCAGTGCTTACGATGCAGGAGAAAGGGGAATATACCTATATCGATCTTTATGTAAGGTTTCCGAAAGAACAGATTTTTATTGAAACTCGCTCGCTAGGCGATGGCTCAGTAATTTACAACGAGTCTAAAGAAACCCTCTATCTCAAGAGGGGCAAGAAAGGATTGTCTAAAGTTGTCCCTTGTCCGCTGTCTGGTTTGAACGAGAGTAAAAAATGGTTGAGTAAGAACCGTCAGACGTTTGGCCTTAGTTCGCGCCAGGCTACTAAAGACCCAACGGTTAAAGTTTTAGCTATCTGTGGTGAAACTCAGATCTCTATTCACCGAGATCACCTCTACACTCGAATCGGTGAACGGAGATACCTGATGCTCTCAAAGAGAGGCTCCACAACCTTTGTTGTTCAACAGGAGGAACTAGCTATGTTTATTAGCGACTGGCTCTCTCAATGCCGAAGTTAATTGAAATCTTGCTGTGAAAACCTCGTCCCTCGTCGGACAGAAACTTTTCACTTTTCCGAATCAAGCAAGCCCGAAGACTATTTTGCCAGGTCTTATAAGGGTTCAGCTTTGCTGTATCTAATTTTAGACGAATATCCCAGATGTGCCAAATATCCATGGATATCAACCGCTAGATCCGGCGAAGCCGCTTGATTTCCCACACTTAAAAACAAGGGCAAATCAATGCGTGCAACGTTCTCAGGGGCAGAGGCTTTCCCTGCCCACACCCAAGTACATGTATACCAAGTCACAACGTATCAATTCCGGTCTATGACTGTTGGGGTCGGAGGTGCGGCATGGTAGCCAATTTCCACCCACCGAAAGCTCTTCCGGCTGACCCTCTCGGTCAACGGCTCCACGAAATCTTCGGACGTAACCTGTGGGACTTCCTCGAAGCCGCCGCCCCGAAACCGGGCGAGAAACCGAAGTGGCGCACGGTCAAAAAGTACAAAATTGGGCCTCGCATCTTCTGGCAGCGCTGGCAAGACCCCGACACCCTGATTGGCGTCCGCTTCGAAAGCGAAACCTACTACGCCCTCATCGACGTCGATTTCTGGAGTCGCTACTGCACCGCCGAAGCGATCGCCCAGCTCCGCGCCGGTCTCGAAACCATCGGCATTACCCGCACATTGCTGCTGCGCTCTAGCCACAGCAACGGCCTGCACCTGTATATTCCGCTGCCGGAACCCGTCAAAACCTTCGACCTGGCCGTCGCCCTCGAAGCCTGCCTGAAGGCCCAAGACTTTCAACTCGCCAACGGCACCCTAGAGATCTTCCCCAACCCCAAACCCTACGGCGTTAAGCAGATCATTCACTACAATGGTCACCGGCTCCCCCTACAACCGGGCACCGGCTCCTACCTGCTTGATGACGACCTGAATCCGATTAGCGACCAGCTTGATCGCTTCTTCTGGCAGTGGGACGGCGCGGCCAGCCACCAAGACATGGACGAGCTGCGCCACGCGCTGAAAGTCGGACGAGATAACCGGCGTAAGAAACCGAGACGGGCTCTCTATCCCAGCAACAGCACCCTCGCCATCTGGCAGCAGGACTTAGAGAGCGAACTGGAAGCGGGCTGGAGCGGTCACGGCCAAACTAACCACCTGCTAAAAACCGTGGCCTGCTATGGTCGCGTCTTCCTAGAGCTGTCCGGTGACGCGTTGATGACGTACACATTGGAGACGGTTCCCCAGCTCCCCGGCTACCGACAGCACTGCCGCCACCAACATGAGATCGAGCTTAAAGTCCGAGCCCGGTGCAAATCCGTCGAGGGCTACTACTGGCCGCTGAGTGACAATCCCAAGCGCGATACAAGGGTTAACCGGCCCCCCCAGCCCAGTGTGAATCAACAGCGAGCAGAGAATGCCCGCGAGCGCATTGAGCAAGCGATCGCCACGCTCAAGCAACTGGGCGAATTGCCCAGCAAGATTCGCGACCTGACTCAGCAGCTGGCCGAAATCGCCCGTTGCAGCCTGAGAACCATTTATAAGCACACAGCGCTCTGGCACCCTGCCCAGACTCAAAAGCCTGAAGAAAGGCCGGTAACAGCCCCAGTAGAGGCCGTATCCCCTCTGGCTAAAGCGGTTGAGATCTGTCCAGCCATCCCACCCTCTCCACCGCCTGATCCGCCAGAACCCTTACCAGCCGGACTGTTACCGACCCAAGAGAGACCTATGAAGTGTAAAACTGCCCCTTCTCACAAAAAAAATCCTCTTGAGAGGGGGGTCAGGGGGGAGAGGACAAATCGTTTTCCACAGCCCGTAAAGTTAGCTGGTGATATGAGTCGTGATGAACACTACCGCTCATTGCCACCGCCCTCAGCCTCAGCTTCTCTGGAGGAACAAGAGCGTCATCGCAACCAGGAGGCCTTGCGCCGGTGCCTCTTTCAATTGAAGTGGGGGCATCCGCAGCTCACGCAATACATTGCAGAGCAGTTTGAAGGCAGACGGTTTTATCAGCTCACACCTGAAGAAGTGACCTTGTTGGTCTATCGACTGCAGGTGCGACTGATGAGTGGTCCCCCAGAATTGTTGTGAGGTGAAGAGTTTCATCATCGTCTGAGAGAAAGGTGGGGATGCTAGCTGAGGGCCTATCCTCGCTGCGCTCGTTACGACCCTCAGCTACCTTGATTCAGAGTGTTTGTACTCTTAAGTAGCGAGTCTGGTTCTGGGGGCGGCGAAGTCACTCAAGAGAGGCGACCGGAGGCAGGCACCTGATCGTAGGGTAGCCCTTCGGGAGATGCCGCCACGGTCGATAGCTCGGCTGAAAGCGAAGCGATATTTCAACTTAACAGCGACAAAATCATGAATGAAATAACCATTACCCTTAGGCTGACCGACTCAGAAGCGATCTCGTTGGCTCAGTTCCTGAAGCGATGCAGCTATTCAGACTATCGGGCACGAGCCACCAGTGATGATGATGCCTACACAATGCAAGATGCTGCTGCCAAAGTTAGAGATGCATTGGTAACAAAAGGGTTTAATCCTCGATGAATGATTTAACTTGTATCCACCACAATGCTGATTATGAGAATGTTGGTTTCTGGCCATTGCCATACAGGTCTCTGCCGCACATTTCAGGGGGGACAGCAGGTTTTCCTGTTAATGTCGCGATCTCATTAAGTCAGCCAAACAGGCTGCAGGCTGGTCTAACGTCGTTCCCTGATCAGGCCCCAAACGAGATACAGTAGCCAGGTTTTCTGGGTCTGGTGAGGAGCTTGAGAGGGGCGCTGGAGGTCGTAGCGAGCATAGCGAGGATAGGCCCTCAGCGACCTGTGGGGGCTTGGGTGTAAAGGGGTCTCTGCAACGGGTGATCAGTTTTTATCCGGGCTATTGAGAGTGGTTGCCCGCCGCGCAACTAGTCAACGGCAATACAAGGATTAGAGCCGTAGATTTTTCATCAGAGAATTTTCTCAGTGCAGCTATCTAGAAGGGGTGCTGCAAGCGTAGCTGCTACGAAGTGCCATAAGGACTATGCAAATGCCTGAAACGGCGTAGACTCGTTGAAAGTCGGGTTGAAATCCGTTTCTCTTCTTGATAAAGTAGTGCAAATTAACCAGATCAAAGCCCTTATATATCAACGGTTTCGAGCTTATGGCACCTGGTTACAGCTACGCTTGCATTGGGCCTGCTAAGCCGGAGGCGGTGAGTTTGATGAACACTACCCACCCCTGCCGCCACCGTTGTCCTCAGCTTCTCTAGAGGAGTGGAAGCATTATCGCAATCAGGAGGCCCTGCGCCGGTGCCTCTTTCGGCTGAAGTGAGGGCACCCGTAGCTTGCTCGGCATATCATAGGACAGTTTTATGGCAAGCGATTCTATCAGCTTTCGTTTGAGGAGGTTACTTTGCTAATTTATCGATTGAATATGCTACTGACTAAAAAGTAGTAATGTTGTTATAAGTGTTTGTTTTACTGAGGAATTTGCTTTGTTTGCTAAAGATTAAATTCTCTTACATGTGGTGATGTACTCTTTGAAGCAAGTGCTAGTCCCTATCGGTTAACCACCTGTCTAAAGATAAGTGTTATGAGTTTTTTCTCGTATGGATGAAGAAAAAAAGCAATTACTACAGGTGCATCTTCAAGAGTACAGCAAGCTGAAGGATGAACAGGCCAGACGAATAGGATTTCGAGATAATCTCTTATATTTTACATTAGGTGTTTTTGGAGTGGTTCTTACGTTCTCCTTTGGAGAACAAACGCAGAACAGCTATGGATTAATTTTCTTGCCCTTTGTTTGCTTAATTCTAGGATGGACTTACTTGGTAAATGACCAAAAGATTTCTAGTATTGCAAACTATCTCCGTGATTATTTGTCTGTGGAAGTCGCCAATATAATTGGTAATGAAGAGCAACAACCAGTGTTTGGATGGGAAATTAAAAATCTAGAAAATCCAAGACGAAAGCAAAGGAAAGTCATGCAATTAGTGATTGATGAGATTGCTTTTGTACTATCAGGATCTATCGGGATTTTTGTGTTTTGGTACATTGAACCCGATCCTCCTTTGATAGTCCAATTATTGTCTTGGTTTGAGCTACTTCTTCTAGTGATATTGGGATGGGAAATCAGTAAGCCTAAAGATTCTAAGGTGAACAGAGAAAACTTATCGGAGTGTTAATATCTTCACCTTAGCTTAGATTGTGACGGTTTATAATTTTCCTTGCTTTGTTCAAGAGATACTATCAGATTCAAATATCTCAAAATTAAGCATCGGACTTGTATAGATTCAAATCATCTATGTCGGATATGTTGGATAGGAATTTGTAAACAAGCGCCGCTGCAGAGGCAGCACCTAAATGTCAAAAGAAATTATGTTTATTGCCATCACCAATATCGCTGCATACTTTAACCATAATCCAGGGAGAGTTTCCAACATGCTAGGCGGCAAGACCCAACTCAGCTCCTTCCATTTCTCCACCAGCTGCCTCTGGATACTTCTTCGAGAGTTCCTTTATACGTTTAAGATCACTGATTTTCTCTTTTCCAGATAGAATGGTTTCTGGCCGATTTTTGTAAACTCTACAAGGATAGCCATCGGGAGATGTAAAGAAATTAGATTTGATTCCACTAATTCTTAGAGCTTTTTGGAGAGCTTCAGTGGTGCTAAATTGCTCTTGAGCATTACTGTAATTGATAATACGGGAGACAAGAATAATGTCTCCCCTTTTTTGATCTTCTGGTTTCATGCCGAAGGCAGTACCAACCATGAATACGGCCTTTGGCCGCCAAGTTTTCAGTATTTCTAAAAAATTCAGAGCATTCTCACCTATTTCGCACAAAGTCACGGCTGCTTTAACGGAACCAAACATGCCCAAGAAGAAGCTGTTACCCCGTTCGTCTGTTGTTTCTAAGATGTTGTTTTCCTGATCATCTTCCTTGCCAGAATAAGATTTCAGCTTGGCCATAAGCTGTTTTAGCTCAATATCAGTGGCAGTAATAAGTACTATTGCAATTTCATCTCTGAGACGAGATGCTTCTTCCTTACTAATTCTTTTTATATTTTCGGGTAATCTTGCTGCATACCAGTCTTGAGATTCAAGCTTCTGTTGTAAATTATCTTCGGTAGTTGGAGTACGAGCTTCCTCGTTAGAACTAACGCTCGTATGGTTTAATGCCTGACTCTGTTTCTCTATTAGTTCAGCGACTTCAGGGTCGGTCGCTCGAATACATTCGACAAGCTCTTCTAAACTTCTAGGAGAAGAGCTAAAATGAAGAACTAGAGCGTCTGCAGTATAATCGCTTCGTTGCATTCGTCTGATTTCTTGGCATTTATCTAAATCGTCAATAACACAATGGCTACATATTCTTTTTAGGCGATCCAAGTTGGTTTTCTCAAGCACGCTTAGTAGAGTAATACGTAGTTTTAGATTCATATGACACTTCTTTTGTCTAGATAATTAGCTGTAGGTGATACTGTTTCTTTTATGTTTAGGTTTGTCCTGTTCTCTCTGCAATATCTTATCTCTTTCTATGCGTTTATATTCTTCAATTACATTTGTGTATATTTCGAGATCGTTTTCCTCGATACAATCAATGAGTTCTTTAAGTTTTCTGGGTTTTTTTCTAAAGTAAATTGCTAGTTCAGATGCTATGTCACCTGGCCGCTCTAATCTTCTAAGTTCAGATAATTTCTCCGAATCATGCTCCCTAAAAAGAGAATGACTGCATATAGTTTTCAGTCGATGTTCTCCGGTGTTTCCGAGTATAGTGATGAAGCTCTTATGTAGAAGATCATCATTGTAAACTCGCTCGGCCTGAGCCTGCTCTCTTGCTCTTCTGTTCATAGCAGCGTCTTGATCTCTTTTTATTTTTCGAGACTGCTCCTTATACTGTTTTGGGCGGTGTGGTGTATGCTCACTATTGAGGGGGGTCAGCTCCACTAGAAGCTTTTCACCCTCATGGAAGAGCTCATCAATGGTGCCATTCCAGAGTGATTTCGGTCTTTGACCTCGACGAACTCTAAAGATCCTCAACCTTGTCTCAGGCAACAGACTTCCCTCTATTACTTTTGTCAGATAACATGCTAGTTGCAATGAATAGCAAAAGACCAGATTCATATGCACTAACTTGATTCAGATTGAATACTTACAGCATTTTCCGGCTGCTTTAGAGCTAAAAATGCACCTCAGTAAGAGGGGAGACCTGTAGTGCGTACTGGTTAGATTTTGGTTGGCGTTACTTTCACAGCTGCTCTGTGTAGATTATCTACCAGAATCGCTTGGGATAACTTCAAGTTATCCCAAGCGATTCTACACTTATTCTGAATCCGTCAAAAATCAATAAAAATTATTGATTTTTCCGATTTTTGAGGCTTTTGCAATAAATCTTGAAAAGGTTTTTGAGTTCTGGAGACATACTCTTCTCTAGCAATATTTCGGCCCTCTTTAGTCCCTTTTCTGACAGAAGGCCATTGGATTGGAAATCACCATCCTGAAGCCCAGAACTAACACCTAAAGTACGCCGTAACTGCCAATCATCATTTCGACGAGGTCTCTTTTGTTTCATTCATCAAGTACCCGGATGGTGGATACAGAACTAACGCCTACAAACAAACTGTAGAGGCTAAGTGTCTATTCTGAAGGGGGCTTTGGACGCCTTAAGCTACTATCATAAATATCTTTAAGCTTCCGCATATGCTCAGGCAAATCTTCGGATTGCTCTTCCTCTTCATCAACACTATCCGATAAAGAGTCATGTAGCCCGCCATTGCATTGAGATGAACAGAAAGATTCGTCTCCAGCGGACATAGGACGATCATCTCCGCTACTGTCCTTTCTTGGCCTTGGCCACTTCGACATTCTTTACCATCCTAAATGTCTGTTTACCAGTACATCCACTGGATGTTCACAGCGGGACACAATTTCATTAAACATTAGCTTCTTTTGCTCTAATCGAATTTTATTGTAAAAATCTCGTAATATTCCGTGGATTAACCGTATGCGCATGTCTGCGCGGGCACTATGGTCAGAAGTGCTCAGCAGTAGGTCAGTCATCGTCTTTGAGTTAAGAGCAAACTGAACCTGACCATTGTTCTCAGAAACTCCCATATCAATATCAGCAGCTTTGATCAAAGCGTGAACAGCACACCTTGCTCCGCAATCTTCCTCAAAATAACCTTGTATAAGTTGGAAGTACTCACATCCTTCCTGATACCGAGAACCACTGAGAGATAAAGGTGTAAAGTGCTGAAAATACTCGCTATTTCTAGAAAATGCAGATAAACTACTATCTTGATTGAATAAAAAATCCTTACGACGATAGGCAGCTTCGCTGATTACTCCGGAGCAGCTAGGCAACACAGCAAGTTCTACCCATGTGGCAAACCCTTCGTTCACAATTACTGCGCTATCCCACAGCGCTGCAATTGCTTGCTTATATTCTTGGTAGATAGCACGGGGATATGGTGCTTTTAGTTGTAAGGGGTCTGCATTGCGAGTCATACCATGCTTGTAGAGAATCGAGAGTTGTCTTCCCAAAGTTGTCTGAGTGAAGAAAAAGCCGTGTCCATATTTCTCGTGCAAGATTAGCGCTGCAAGACTTTGTTCGATCCAAGTTCGATCTTTATCTTCCAGAGTCAAAAAATTCTGCGCCAGATTATCTTTATATTGAGCATGCTGGCTACTCAAATGGGTAGCTAATTTGGGGTCATAGGGGATGCAACATCCGTGAATTGGTGAGAACGTCGGTGCAATATTTTGAAGTAGATACAGTACCAATGGACGATTTTCATTTCTCTCTTCCCGAGCAACTTGTAGAGCTTCTAATAGTTGCTCTGACTCTGAGGGAGCTTTAAGTAAGCTTATAAAGTTTTCGGGAGAATGAATATGACATGGAATTTGTTGCATCTCTTGGGAGTCAAACCCTGGATGAATTTGAGCTGTTCGATACTGCAATTCTGCCGCGATTGGCCCCATCACGTTTTTCTCTAAGCTAGCAATTTGCTCCTTAGTTGACGAGTGAACTCGAATAGGTAAAGACACTTGCTGGTCAGTTTCCTTCACTACTAAAGTGACCGCTGAGTTTCCTTCACTCAACGCATTTAGTCTCCAGCGACAGGCTGATGTATCTTCGGTGGACTCAACTAGTAAATGGGATGAAGCTGTTTTTAATTGCAATCTCAATGAATCTGCATCCATAGTTGCAGTTTTTCTAAAGACTGCTTGCACCTCAAATGTTTGTCCCGTTTCAACCTCGTGTATATTCTCTCCTTGTGAGTTTCGAATTACTAGATCAATTTCAGCATCTGGTAAGCACTGAAATCGAGCAGCTTTATCGAAGAATAATGACTCAACATTCAAGTTTTCTGGAAAGTCTACAGTTAGTCTTAGAATCTGATTGCCTAACTGACTAGGCTTAACTGCCCAATGTAGTTGGATCTTGCCATAGGGTGCGATTGACCGGATAACCTTCTGAGATTCTAGAATCTCTACTCCCTTATCCGACTCTAAAAGACAATGGATATGCTCTAGCCGTTGAGGTTGAGGATTGTGCAGCACGATAGAAAAGTCAGCGGTTTGTTCTTGGAAGACCACAGACTGCATCCGTGCATCAAAGCAGTCTATGTGATGCTGACTACTCAGCCAACGAAAAATATTGAGAGCCAGTTGCTGGTTATTACCATAGGAAATATATTCATCTGTAAACGGTGCATAATCAGCGATCGCAACAACGCGTCCGTATTCTACTTCTGCCGCTACTACAAAAGGCTGCTTTGACCAAGGTAGCCGAGCGACTACTTGAGGAGGAGAACCCTTCATCCTTTTTGGCAAGGTTTTCAAGATGTCAAGATATATAGGCTCTCTGACGAATAATCTGTCTACTGATGAGGTGAGGTAGTGTGGGTGAAGGTCTGTAATCTCTTCAGGTGGGTAACTCAGTAGCCTTTTCATTCGCAAGCCAAAGGCTTCTAGAAGTGAATTCAGAGGGTCACTAGCTTGGTGTTGCTCGTGGCGATATTGTTCATACTGAAATAGTGATCTGTAGTCGTGGGCAATCAACAATCCCCCGCCCTGTTCTACATAATCAACAATGGCATCTACAGTTGCTGGCTTGAGTGGTTTGACTGGACCGCCTAGAACTAAGACTTAGACCGTTTCTGGATCAAGTGAGGTGCTGTCTAGAGAAACATCTACGCAGCTTTCTATATGCCATTCAGTCCTACCCGGTGCTTGAGGACTTACGCTTAGGAGCCTGCTTAATTCATCAAGAAGGATTAAGCAATCGCTACGTTCGTCCTCGTCCTCCAAGGACTGCTCATCTAATTCCAATTCCGATTCTTCGAGAGAGCTCTCATCTGTTACATCTACATAATCTTCAGCACCTTCATCCTCATCCTCTAAGGATTGTTCAGATATTGCCAGTACCTTGCTCCAGTGGGCAATACGGGAGCGAAGCGATTCCCCGTACGACTCATCAAACAAAATTTTTGCCACGCTTTTATTCGAGGCGATGCCACTTCCCAATAGTTCTTCGCTATTCAAGGCCAGCTTTTCGTCACTCAATTTATGTCCGTTGTGGTTCCCGATGACATCCAGCATAATGACACGCTAATAGTAACAAGAACTTATGTACTATAGCAGGGTTTACTGGATCAAGTGTACTGTTATTTTCTTAATATAGCCTGAGTTCAACCATTACGGTGTAGGGCTATCAGCCTGACAGCATAATACATCGGACGTTTGAAAAGCAGTGTGTCTCGATAGTGAGGTGATAAGTTTATGGTGCGGCGACCTTTGTGAAAATGAAATATTTTGCCTGCTAAGTCTGAATATACACCTGCAAAATAATGCCCCGAAACCTTCGTCCAATAGGTTTTATGGGCCTTCTCCTTACGACAGTCGTAGCCGATGACGGGCGGTGGAGATCGCATCTTGCAGCTTGGCTTGTAGAACCTCCTTGGGCGGCAGAATCGTCAGGTATTCAGCAACGTGGATACTGCTCTTGTCTAGCTCAAGCAGTTCGATCTGTTCCTGCTTCTTGCCAGCACAGAGAATGATTCCCAGAGGCGTTTCCTCGTTCGGTTCCTGGTCATGTTTGCTGAGCCAGCGGAGGTAGAGTTCCATCTGACTTTTGTGTTCAGGGCGAAAGCTGCCCAACTTTAGGTCGATGGCGACTAGGCGTTTGAGCTTGCGATTGTAGAACAGCAGGTCGATGTAGAAGTCATCATCATCAATTTGCAGACGCTTCTGCCGACTAACGAAGGTAAAGCCAGCCCCCATTTCCAGTAATAAGCGCGCGATTTCCCGGAGGATGGCATCCTCAAGGTCGCGCTCGGTGTAGCGATCGCTTAAGTCGAGAAAGTCCAGTATGTAAGGATCTCGGAGGAGAAGATGGGGCGACACTGTTTGGCGCTCTCGCAGTTGAGCGAGGTCATGGCGAATCGTTTCCTCGGGTTTCCGAGAAAGTGCCGTCCGCTCATATAGCATGGATTCGACGCGTTCTTTGAGTTGGCGGAAGCTCCACTTTTCGAGTTGAGTGACCTCAATGTAAAAATCGCGTTTGAGGGGGTCGTTGATGGTGCTCAATAGCCGAAAATGCGACCAGCTCAATTTGGAACACAGTGTATTCACAATTTCCAAGTCGGGGAATTGCTCTGCGAAGTAGATGCAGTTACGCAGATGTCGCTCCCCCCAACCCCGTCCATAGGTCTGGGTTAGATGTTGAGAGAGGCTATGAACCACCTGCTTGCCGTATTCAGCCCGTACCCCTTGAAGCACTTCGGTTTGAATACGCTTGCCGATATGCCAGTACAGTAGCGTGAGTTCCGCGTTTACAGCGATCGCAGCCCGCTGTTTTGCAGCATCGATTAACTGACGTATTTCCTCAAACAACCCACTGAACTCTAAGGATTCACTCATAGGGGCACTCGCTTAAAGTATCCACATGTAAACATGTGGATGTATTCATATGTAGTTATGTGCAAACGTAAACGTGTGGGCATATAAACATGTGGTGATGTGGACGCATTCGTGCATATGAGGCTGCTCTAAGCAAACGGACTCTTGCCATGCTTAATGAAAAGGTCATTGAGTGCTTCTGTTAGGAGCGCCTGTAAGTTGGTGTCATTCTCAATGCAAAGAAGCTTAAGCTGTTTTGACACCTCAGTGTCGAAATACCCTGAGACCACTTTCTTGCCCCGTCGACTCGGAGCGATATATGAGTTGCTCGTTGGAGTAGGAGACGGCATAGCTGTAGAACGCTGTATATCACCTTTATTGGCTGCGGCACTGGACTCCGTCTGAGGTTGATTCTTCGGAGCGCGAGTAGATTCTGCCTGTAGCGCATCCGCCAGGCTTTTACGTTGAGGTTTCGCCATCGCTTCATCTCTTGTGTGGACGTGTCTTCAAGTTGACATGTGTACATGTCGGTATGCCTACAAGTGTACTTGCTGAGCCGTCCACTTATACAGTTGTTGGATCTCGAAAGCTGCTTTCCCCGAAGGCTCATATTCTTGGGCCGTTAATCCGGCTGTTAAAGCGTGTTGGTAAGCTACCCGCTGCACCAGCTTGATAGGAGCGATCTCGATGTCGTACTGCGTGATCGCTTTGGCAGCATCATGGGCGATCGAGCCTTGCGGGGGCACCGCGTTGAGCACGACACAGGCGGGTTTCTTGGCCAGATTGACGACGTCTACCGTGTACCCGATCGCCCGTAAATCTAAGATGGCCGGTCTACAGGGAACCAAAATGTAGTCAGCGGCTCTCGCGGCTTGTAAAGAGGCATTTTCAGAGTGCGGAGCGGTGTCAATGATGATGAGGTCGGCCCCCGCGTCTTCCGCTATTTCCAGCATGTTGCTGAGACGTGCTGCTTGACCTGAGACGACAACGGGAGTTTCGTCATCACGACTATCTCCCCAATCGCTCGCACTCGCTTGCGGATCGAGATCGATAATGGCTGTACTCTTGCCGCCCAACTCTGCGGCGACAGCGAGATGGACCGCCAATGTCGTTTTTCCCGCTCCTCCCTTCTGGGAAAGAATCGCGATCTTCTTCATCTAACAAACCTCTTGATTCATGAAAGCATGTGGATACGCACACATGCTTTCTTGTGGGCGTGACTGTATGTGAGTATGGCGACACGATAATATATCCACATGTTGCTATGCAATAGTGTGCATATATGGACATGTACACATGTGGACGTGTGATGGGTTCCTTCGCGTTCGGTGGGGGTAATTAAAGGGGAGTGTGCCAGTTGGCGGAATCGACTGGCCTAGATTTGGATTATTTCTTCCTCAGAGAACCTGTGCCAGTTGCCCGCAACCCCTGAACCCTCGTTGAGGTGAGATCGGCAGGGAAAAGCAGCGCGATCGCCCGTCTCTTCAGTCCTCCACCCCCCTCCCAGCGACAGGAGTGGTTGCGGTTTGTGCAGCTTCTCCACGACATTATCAGGGTTAGAGCCTTAGATTTTTGGGCGAAGAATTGTCTGCGTATGATCCGCTTCAAAATTTAGGCTGATACCGGTCCAGAGAGGTTATTAAGCCGATTTTGCTATGTCAGACCAGCTAATAGTTGAAGGCATTCTTCTGGTCAGCGATGTAATTCATGCCTACAATCAGCTACGCCTAGTTGAGGAGTTTTCAGCACTCATCAACTAGGCGTAGCTGAAGAGAGGGTTTGCACAAGCGGATGAAGCTTTGATGAACGTGCTGAACTTGACAAACGACTATGTTTAAGCCTGAAACATCTGTTATATAAGCCTTTCAGGAGATGTTTTCCATTTTAAACAGCTCGGCGCTGTACTGGTACTCGCAACAAACAAAGTTAATAGCCTTGTTCATAAGCTTCAGATGGTTTAGAACAGTTTATATTGATGGCTTCATCTACTACCTAAGAGCTAATTCCTTAAATCACTGAGACTCTTAGGCTAAAAGGCTTTCAGAGAAACAGCCAAAGACAGGACGTAGAGACTGGAAGCGTTACTCTGCAAGGGATAAAAGTCTCTTAAGATTTAGGTCGGAAAACAGCTCTAACGGAACCAGGAGTTATTTGATTGGTTCTTCATAGATTTAATAACCATTAATAAGCATGATATGGCGTCAATGAGTAACACTCAGAATCTAGATGATCAAGAAGTGGTTAAAGCGGCTGTCACCCAGATCCTTGTACAGGGATCTCTTATAAATGAAAGAAAATTCGCCTATGTGAGAGTTTGTGTACTACTTATTGCAAGTACGCTTGACGTATTGATTTTGTTTTTCCCAAAAGCATTAATGGGGCAGGAGAGGATGCCTCCAACAGTTGCTTTTATTTCTACTACCTGCTGTCTAGTATCTGTGATTTTTCTCGTCATCCTAAAAAGGCCAAATGCATGGAGATGGTCAACAATAATCCAGACTGTTATTCCTCTATTTGATGGAATACTTTTGGCCATATTTATTGTTAATATATGGCTCGTTCTGGGAGAGATTCAACCTAGTATAACCACTAATATTGCGGCATTCTGTTGTCTATTATCCGCTTCTGGAGGAATTAGAATTAAGCGTAGAGCATCATTTCTAACAACTACGTTGGCGTTAGGGAACTTTACTCTTGCAGCTATTCTTTTTCGGTTAAACGTCGTAGTCACTTTATTCTCTACCATTACTATTTTAGGAACAGGAATGCTTGGAATGATGGCGGCAGGAATTGTTAGAAGACAAAGTAAAAACGAAGCAGGACGGTTGTTGATGAAGCAGTTTTTGCCAGATGTAATTGTAGAAACTGCTTTCGAGAGACCAATCCGTCTTCTAGAAATCCATCAAGAGGAGCTAAACGCCAAACTAAAAGAAAGGCAAGAAGCCATCGAAAATATTTTTAACTTGATTCATAGCGGACCTTTGCAAAATTTAGCCAGCATTATACGATACAGCAGAGAAAATAAAAGTGAAGATAAGACTTTGTTGGAAATGCTAAACAAGCTGAATTCTGATATACGGGAGATTAATGCAACTATTGCTGAAAATGTCATCAAAGATAGTGACTTATTCTTTCTTAGGGGAACTGAAAGAGTAGATCTGAGTCTTCCTTTTGAAGAGTTAATGTATGAGGTGTATAGGAAAACCTTAGAAAGAAGATTCACACACTTAGACAATATACGTTTAAAGCTACCATTCTTCGATTCAGTTGAGGATAAGTATCTATCTTTAAGCGTAAAGAAAGGGGCTTGTTGTTTCTTGGAGGAAGCTTTATGTAATGTTGGCAAACATGCGGTGGGAGCAACTCGCTTAGAGGTGATTGGCAAATTAGAGAATAATTATTATTCCTTGATAATCATCGACGATGGATTAGGAGTTGACTCATCTCGAGAAGGTGAAGGAACTAAGCAGATTCGGAAAATAGCTTCCAGACTGGATGGAAAATTTCGACGATTTAAAGGAGAGGTTGGAGGCACAATATGTGAGCTACGATGGCCTCTAAACACGCCTAATCTATAAGCCTCTCTTCTCTAGCTCGTTCTAGTGTCATAACGCGCAGATTCTTCTTCACATCATAAAGTTCAGGATAAACTTCTAAAACATCTTGGATTTTTTTCCAATAGTGTCGAATTGTTGCTTCTGTAACCTGTAATCGCTCTGCAATAGCTTTGTCTTGGAGGCTCTCTTTCTGAGATGCTAACTTCAATGTCTCTAGCCATTCTCGTTTCATCTCAATTCCAGATTTCCACCCTCTAATATCTCGTGTATGAACTATTCCTTCTCTCGCCCATGACACTCGACGGATCATCTCTTCAAGGGGTAAGGCTTTGTCTGCAACAGTAAATCCGCCTTGATGAGAATCAATAATCTGTTTAAGCCTAATCAAAGCTTTTGGATCAGCTGTTTGGACTGTGATATTGAGTGTTGGATATTTCTTCATGCAATGCCGCAGAAGTTCGATCCCATTGCTTAGAAGAATTCTATCGCCAGGTTTCTCAGGAAGGCCTAAATCGATAATAAGCAAGTCAGGTTTGTTCTGATTCAATACATCAAAAGCCTCATTAGTAGAATCTTTGTCAAGGATTTCAGCATGCGGATACTCATTTTTGAGTAGAAGCAACGTACTATTTCGAGCATGAGTAAGATCTTCTACAATAACGATTTTTTCCATAAAATCTAGCCATATATTGGTGGTTCGGTTTAATCATAACAAGTCTTACATCTATTTTGCCACGAATTTTTGGCTACATGCTTTTTTAAGTGTCTTTATCATTTAATCGAAAGTAGATTATAGTTTTCTATAAACTGCTTTCGATTAAATGACTTTTTCTTCCGAGAAAATATCTAGTTGATTTTTGATTTCTTTCAAGCCATTTAATTTTTGTGAGCTGTAAGTTTATAGCTTTCAATTTGAATTAATTGCTTTGAAACTGCATAATCCAAATTGTGGATTTCAAAAAGCTAAACTCTTTTCTAGGAAATTTTGATGATACTTCCGAAGTGAGAATTTAGTTGTGTGTAGCTACCAGCGAGAAAACTAAGAATACTCTAGTTCTAATCGTGACCAACCCATGGAGAGACTTCTCAATTTGCCTTGGCTTTAAAGGGGGGGCTCTTCCAATCGAGTAAGTACTGCGAGGAACACACAATGGACGAAATTTTAGAAACTGTAGCAGAAGAAATGGCAGAAGCGGCAACTTCAAGTGCAGATGAACTTGTCATTGATGGTATGGAGCTTGGTCCCCAAGTTCTTGGGGATACAGCTGAACTCATTGGCGATACCGTAGATGCAGTTGCCGATGCTAGTCCGAACTCTGTTGGGACGGTTGTCGGAGAAACAGCAGAAGCAGGTGCAATGTCTACTGGGGCAATTATTGGTGAAGCTGTATCTGTAGCCGATAAGGTTTTCAATGCTGCTGACGAAATCAATAATGCTGCAGAGCAAATTGAAGGATTTCAAGATACTCTTCAAACGAATCTGGATGCCACAGTAAATGCTACCGATGCAGTACATCACAGCATTCGTGATGGTGCTGCTGCGTCAAGACAAGCCTACCAAAGAGGTGATATTACTTGGGACGAACACCAAGCTAATATTGATCAATTTGCTCAGCAATATCTTGATGTAAGTGCAGCTATTGATCAGCAGATCGAAGGGCAAGTTCAAGCAGCACAGTCAGGCATGGGAGCTGCTGCCTTATCTGGTGCAGCTAGAGCACTCGCTAAAACTACAGATGGGATTGAACAGGCAGCGAACTTGCCTATTGTCGGCGAAGCGGGACTAGAAGGAATTGGTCTTCCTGAAAAGATTGAGTAGTCAACTAGTGAGTGAGGAGACATTTTTGCCTCCTTACTGAAAATATGTTTGCTCATCTCAATCAAGACGCGAGTCGTATCTGAAGTTCTTGTATTCAAACACTTCAGACCTTCTCGCGCTGTGCGGAAGTATGAGCAAACGCTTCTGAAGTCCGTCAAAGTTCGGACGTTCAAATCATGCCCATTCCTTTAATCGCAAATGGAATTATGCTACTTCCTTTAATCAAGAAGATTGAGCCTTATGCCAAGAAGTTTTTGGTAGGTCCGGTTGAAATAGTAGAGGTTTTCCTTCTTGGAAAACATTGGTGGGTTGTCGGTCCTCCCGGCAGTGGTAAGAGCTCAATGCATCGGTATTTGTCAGGAAGACCTTTTCTCCTGAGTGAATATCTAAAAACTAACCGCATTGCAGAAGCTCCTGCCGGTGTCAAAGTGATCAGCAGCCCAGACAGTCAGAGCTTTGTACTCTCGATTTTCAAGAAGAAGGGTCTCGACTACGGTGGCGAGTCTCCAAGAGCGTGGGAACAAGACATTTCAAAGAGCCAGCGCTTTGTGTTCATTTTTGCGTTACATTCTACTGACTTGCATGATCATACTAGTTCTTTTTCAGCTTTAAGACGTACTGAGACAGGTCTACGCCTTGCCCCAGAGAGCAAGACATTTGACACGGTAGAGGATTCGCTCAGGAAAGCGATCTCATGCCTTATCAAACACTTTCCAATTGAAGATGAACCCAATTCTCCTCTTAAAAAGAAGCATCGAAAACTGTGGATGTTGTGCAATAAATTTGACTTGGTATTTCCTCAGGGACGTGTCTCAACTGAACCAGGCTCACTAACTTTCTGGAGGGAAGCAACAGATCGCCTAGATGAAATTGTAAAAGAAGCGGAGCTCACTAAAAAAACTGGGTTTACCATCATTCACGGTTACACTACGTTTCATCCTGACTACCGGCGATTTACCGAGCAAAGCATCGCTCCCATTCTGAAGAAAATTGAAGGATAGAGGAGGTGTACTTATGAAAACAGTTGATATCTTGCCTCCTCAGAACTTGTCCAATCAGTTTCGTTTTCACTGTACGGATACGAAGGGAGAACCTGTCTCCCATAGCATTCCGAAAACCTTATTAGACTTTACTCCTAGTGGTAATTTCTCTTCTCAGGACGTGGGGACGCGCATTTTAACGGTTGGGCACTTTCGAGATGAGGATGGAAGACGTCAGTACTTTCTGATGTTCAATGCTGTTGGTGAGGAGGAAGATTGTCTGCATCGGCAGGGCCGGATCTGGTCTTCAGCTCTTGTTAGTGGCAACAAGCAGGAACTTATTCTTCACTTTCTCGCAGCCTGCCGTACTGACCGTCTTCCAGTACTATTTCCCTGTTTGACGCAGCTACCGGAAATGATTCAGCATTCATCAGAACATTTTCTTGAAGACCTTGAAAAATATGACTTCTGGCATGTGAGAGCACTTACAAGTCGGCTACGAACAGCTCAGTCTGTCACGCTTTCAACTCCTCAGGAATGTGGGATTATCTACCAACCTGCAGAACGACTTATTTTCAATAGCTTCAGATTTCACGACTTGGTTGGATGCTCATTTAACGGTATTGCAGACAACACTTTTGATCTGTGCATTGTAGCGGGGAGTAAGAACTCGCTTGCTAACTATCTATCATCAAAAAGTTCGAATTTGAAAGGGTTTGAGAATTTCCTCAAAAGTCAATCAGTCTTTGAGTGGAAAATTTTTCTCATCTTGATTTCCGTTTTTCTAATCTTTGCCCACTTGTATCTATAAGGATTGAAAGGAGATAGAAATGAAAAGTATTTCGCATATGCTTTCTCTTTGTATTTTGGCATCGGGGTTTATGGCGACAGTTCCGTCACAATCAGTTAGTGCACAGCAACATAGTTCAGGAACAATAAGTGTATGTAATAGGCAAAATAACGAAACACTCTATTTTGAAATGTATGCTGGATCTCATGCATATGGAGATTTATATAGCAACGTTTCAATTGGTCCAGGACTATGCAGCAATGCCGAATTCCCCACGGGTCTGTACACTTTTGCAGCCTACTATAATTCTACTGGATTATCAAGCGTGAGGAACTTCTACATTGAACAAGGCCATGTCTATGTAAATATCAGTCACTCAGGATCTGATATTCAAGGGCCAGGTATTCGATAGAGAAATGGAAAACATGATTGCCAGCCTTATTAAAGTTCTCAATCTTGAAAGAGAGTTTACTTGTTGAGATGATTTTTGGATACATTCAATAAAATAAGCTGGCACGTTAGTTTTGCTGATGATTGGTCCATTTTATTGGATTTTTACTTGGTTTTCTCGTGGGAGATCAATATGAGATTAGTTGCTTTAATGTTAACTGATGATCTGTTGATATTAGTGGTATCACTACCACTTATCCTCTCAGAAAAACCAATAGATATTCTGGCTGGAATTGTTTTCTTTGTTTTTCTCTGGCTCTAGACGAAGGCTAATTGAGAGAAAATAGGATGGTAAATTTCTAGCCTGGAAAGGGTGAATCATTTGATTTTTGAATAGTTCAGGAGGACTTTATGGCTGACGATTCTTATGAAGAAAATATGGTAGGAGCTGGCATTGGAGGTTTCACTGGTGCTATTGCTGGTGCGAAGGCAGCAATTATTTTTGCTCCCTTAATTGCTCCTGTTGCACCATTAGCAATTCCTGCCTTGATTTGGGGTGGCATGACACTTGGAAGCTACAAAGGCTCTAAGTCGACAACAGCTAAAGCTGCAGTAGGTGCTGCTCGGTCTGCTGTTGGATTGGG
>CALEMG010000338.1 GCA_937910835.1 uncultured Alphaproteobacteria bacterium
CCGCCAACACCATCCATATCAATAACGGCGTTATATTCAATGCAGCCGTTTTCCGCGTGAACGGCCGGAACATTGGCTTTGAAAGCCTCAAGAACCTCCGCGCGTTTGCCAGGTTTTGCAGTGATGATGGCGACAACATTTACTGGTTGCATGTTTTTTCCTTTTTATGGTTGTTGCTTTCCGTCAAATTGTAGCCCAATGCTTTGGTTAAAGGCCATGATAAATCACATGACAGAAACATTAAGTTTTCTTGAGGGAAGCAGGCAGAAATGAAAATAGGAAATATGGTTATTATGGGCTTGGCTATGGTCGCTGTGCTGCTGCCGATTAAGGTCTGGGCGGAGGACTGGCGTGAAACCGGATGCGCCGGAGTCGTAGAGAAAGAGCTTGAAAAGCTGGAAATAGAAGCGTTGGGCGCCGCACGTGTTACCTACATCGTTTCCAGCCGAGGGTCTGTTGCTTCAGAAGGGTCCGAGGAATTGAACGGATGGGTTAGCTTCGAAAAATGTAAGGGAAACCTGACCGTTCAACTATCTGATAGCTGCGCCGTAACGATGATGTACACCAGCGGCCAATGCCGTATCCCCGGTGTTTTGCATTATTAATCAACAGACTGGGTATGGCATGCGTCTTCGGTCAACTGCCGTATTTCAATCTGGTGGGTAAATTTGACGCCATCGCTTAAGGTCACGGATTCGAAGCCAAGCAAGGTTAACAAATCCAGAAAGGTCAGGTTTTCAGGTGCCCCGCTTTCTTCGAAAATTGGCGTCGTTCGAGCACTGTTGGTGAGGTCGGCAAGCAGGGCGCGGACCCGATATATAGTCTCCAGATGGCCATCCGTCTTGGCAACAATGATCAATTTTCTGGATTCGCCGCCCTTCACAAATACGGAGTAGGCCGAATCATAGGGCTTGTTGGACATCCCTTCCTTGATTCCGATGACGAAACCGACGCGGCGACGCTTATCCATGTCAGAAAGGGGTGGAACGCGCGCGCAATATGTTTCGATTTCTTTTGGGGCAGGGTAGTAATATCCAATGTATCGGTCATTTGCCGCCGCTGCTGCCGGAGGTAGGATTATAAAAGATGCCCAGCCCAAAAAAACAATCCAGCCAATTTTGTGACGCAGCATTAAAAATCCCCAAAGAACAATTCGCCCAAGGCGCACAGGTTATTTTTAAACCGCCTCGCTAAACAACCTTAAAAGGCCTCGCCGGTTAATATTTTAAGCTGCGCTATGTGCTTCGTTCCATTCGTGCAACAACTTCTTCGCTTGAGCCGCGGCTGTTTCAGTATCCGGAGTCTTTTCCGGGACCTTTGCCGTCAGTTCGATTACATACCCATTGGGATCGCGAAAATAAATCGAGTGGATGGATTTATGATCCGAAATGCCGCGAGTCTCAAAACCCATTTCTTTGCCTTTGGCAAACATCTTGTGAAGGCTGTCCATATCGACCTCAAGCGCTATGTGAAGATCATAGTCATGCTGTTCCTTGAATTCGAACTCCTGATCGGGGGCTTCAAAGAAGGCGAGGAAGGAACCATCATCCATCCGGTAGAATGTATGCAGGACGTCGGTTTTTCGTCCGGTCATGGATTCGCTAATAGAAAGCGCATCGGCTAACGGCAGGCCGAGGAAATCCTCATAAAAACGCCGCGTTTCTTCAGAGTTTCGGCATCTGTAAGCGTTGTGGTGAAGCCCTTTGATCATCATACTCCCCTATTTTCCGGCGCGCCCAGTCACATCCAAGTATTTGGCATACAACGTAACAAAATCAAGCCCGCGAATACCAATACTATTATCGATGCCCATTTGCCAAGGAGGCGGCTTCGGGTAGATGTCGAAGTTTCGTCATCGCGATCACGCCGAGAAATGGCCCGATGGCTAGCATTGCGAATGCATATTGCCAGCCAATGAGGTCGACAATGATGGGAATGAGATGGATTGTTGCGAGGCTGATCAGAAAGCCGAGAGAAGTCTGGATTGTCAGCATCGTGCCGATCATGTTTTTCGGGCTGAGCTCAATAACGCAGGTGGAAAACTGCGCCGAGTCGGCGACGATGGAACCCCCCCAAATCAGACAGACAATAATTAACAGCATAGGCGATCCGCCAAAAAGAAATCCGACCAAGATAGCACATGTCCCGCTTGCGGCCATTGCCAGGATGGTGACCGTCGTCCTGCCAATCCGGTCTGCTGTTATGCCGGCGATCAGGCTGCCAAACCCGCCGACCGCGATAGTCGCAAACGTTCCGAGATTGGCATAGAATTGCCCATTTTCGAGTTCATTAATCTGGAAACTCTCAAACAGGAAAAGTCCGATCCATGCCCACATTGCGTACAGTTCCCACATATGACCGAAATAACCGAAGTTCGCCAATCTGAGCGGCCTATATTGCCAGGCATAGAAGGCGGAGGAGGGGTCAAACGGTGGCACTTTGGGGATATCGCTGCCAAGGGACACAAGGGTGATAAGGCCGCTTGCGCCGACGGCAAGAAAGCTGCTCGCAATTAATGTCAGCTGCCAGTCGATTCCGCTCGTATCCAGAAGATTAAGAATATGTGGAAAAGCGCTGCCAATGGTGAGAGCGCCGACCAGCAACCCAACAAGAAGACCGGTATCTCGTTTCGCCCAAGTCGACACCATTTTCATGCCGACCGGATAAATCCCGGCCATGCAGACGCCCGTGAGAATACGCAGAAAAATAACGAATGAAGATGTCGGATCAAAAAGAACAATCGCCCCATTCGCGATTGCGGCGGTCAAGGTTGCGGCGGCAAAAAAGGTTTTTGGCGGGATACGGTCCGCCAGACTGAGAATTGCGCTGATCAGCGTGCCGCAAACAAACCCAATAGCAACAGCGCTGGAAAAGAAGGAAGCTTGCAGACCACTAAGGCCATACTCTGCCTTCAAAACGGGAAATACCGCAGTCGCGGAAAACCAGAGGGAGAGCACCATAACCTGACAAAGGGCGAGCAGCAGCACTGAGCGCCATTTTTGCGCAGCAGTCCAGTCAGTCATAGAATGTCAGGAAGGGGCGCGTAACTTAAATCGTTGAATTTTCCCTGTTGCCGTTTTTGGGAGTTCATCGACAAATTCGATCCACCTTGGATATTTGAAAGCCGCCAGCCGTTCTTTGACAAATTGCTTCAACTCCTCCGCCAGAATTTCTGCGTCAAAATCAGTGTGATTTACGACAATGACGGCTCTTGGTTTAATCAATTGATCGGAATCCGCCTTGCCAATAACGGCAACCTCCAAGACAGCTTCATGCTCGATAAGGGCCGCTTCGACTTCGAATGGAGAGACATATATCCCGCCCACTTTGAGCATATCATCCGTTCGCCCGCAATAAATAAAGTACCCCTCTTCATCCTGGTAGTATTTATCGCCCGCCCGCGTCCATGGGCCATGAAATGTCTCTAAGCTTTTTTCGCGCCGGTTCCAATACATGAGGGCGCTTGACGGTCCAGAGATTTCTAACGCGCCCATCTCCCCTTGCGGGACGGGTAGCCCATCATCGCCTGTCAGGCGGATGTCGTATCCCTTTACCGGCTTTCCGGTAGAGCCGGGGCGGACATCTCCCGGCCGGTTAGAGAGAAAGATATGCAACATCTCGGTGCTGCCAATCCCATCCAGGATATCGACGCCCATCTGCTTTTGCCAGCGGGCGAGCAGATCAGCGGGCAGGGCTTCACCGGCCGACGTGCAGTACCGTAAGTTATGCGCCCCCCTTTCAGGCAACAGGTCGCTTGCCAGCAGCATAGCAAACAAGGTCGGAACACCGTAAAAAATAGTCGGACGATGGGTTTTTAAAATATCGCACACGGAGTCCGGTGCGGGTGGCCCCTCTAGGAGAATGACCGTTGCGCCAACGGAGAAAGGAAAGGTCAAGCCGTTGCCAAGTCCGTATGCAAAGAAAAGCTTGGCCGCGGAGAACATGATGTCATCTTCACGAATGCCAATGGTTTCCTTGGCATATAATTCTGCGGTTGCCCGCAGATTTCCGTGCAAATGCACGGTTCCCTTCGGCATGCCAGTGGTACCGGATGTATAGAGCCAGAAACACATATCATCGCTTGATGTTTCGACCGCAGTAAATTCGGGGCTTTGATCCTTTGTCAGATCCGAAAGATTTAGGTGCGCTTTCGAATTGCCGCCTGACACAATTATGGATTTTAGTGCCGGATGCCTTTCAAGGTGACGCTCAAAGGGTGCCAGCAAATCGTCTGAGACAATCAGCGCAACGGCGCGACTGTCATCGAGGATAAACGCATAATCACTTTCGGTGAAACGCGTGTTAATCGGGACGGGAATAACGCCAGCCTTGATCGCCCCTAAGAAGCAGATCGGAAAATCAATGGTATCATTCAGGCAAAGAACGATCCGTTGTTCCTGCTGGATGCCGATCTCTTTCAAGGCATTGGCAAAGCGATTGATCTCATCACTAAATGCCTGAAAGCTATGATTGCCCAATCTATCGATGACGGCGGTTTTTTGCCCCCTGCCGGACGTTAT
>CALEMG010000339.1 GCA_937910835.1 uncultured Alphaproteobacteria bacterium
GGCGTTTAGCAAGCCACCTGTGAATTTGCTTCAATCCTTACATTTTTATGGTGCGTTTTTGCTGTTGATCGTGTTGTTTTCACTGCGAATTGACTTGGTGAGAAAAGCTAGGCCGCAATAGGTCTCGCTCTAGTTTGGATCATTAAAAGTCTTGGGCACAACTTTTTCAATTAATCTTTCCTCCCGCATTTTTTGATCTTTCGGGGCGCACCACAGTACATGAGCCTCCAGCCAGCCTAGTTTTTCACAATAAGCCTTTACGTCATCCGGAAATTTTGTGCCAACGATTTGAACTTTTACCCCGTTTCGTCCAAGAACACGCGCCCAGACATTCGCTGCATCAGAGATTTGTTTGGACTGAAAATCGGGGTTTATTCGAATATCTTTTTCAATATACATTTCAATTATCGGATAATCTTTTGCGGCTTCGGCGGCGCGAGTGGCTATCCATACCTGTTTATTTTGCTTAAACGCACCGCCTGCGCCGGCAAGAATACAAAGAAGAAGTGAAAGCGCGGCGACGCCCTGAAAGATCCGAATTAAGAACAAGGCTTTTCCTTGACCGGCCAGATAGAGTGACGCAGCGGCGAAAAGAACAACACTAAGCCAAGTGAAGGGCACATAGCGAGCCCACCAGGATTCAGGGAAAAATATGGACATGAGAAGAAGCACGAGAGCGAAAGCTGCAATGCTATCTCCCTTCCGTATCATCGAATATGAGGGGCTTGAAAAGCTGACAACTCTGCAGGCAGTATAGGCAAATATGGAGCTTAAAAATGCTAAACTGAAGAAGGGCCCAAAACCGCCGCGACGTGTGTCAAAACGAAGGATTTTGAACTCATCAATTGAAAACGTGCCGGGGAACTTAAGATAAATCTGGGAATCGAAAGGATACGGCCAAAGCGTTCTGCTGGTTTCGGCAAATATTCCATAGAAGAACCCTATGGGTGCAGGAACCCCTTTAACATTATTCGGGATATTATAGCTCATAATATCTCTGACAGAGGGATAGAGTAGCGATAGATGATCCTGAAGATTGGTTACGTAGGGTTTGTAGCCGATAACAATAACCGCGAAGAAATACACAAATACATATATCACGCCGCGGGACACGATCCATTTGAAGGCACGTGGAACACAATCCTTGAGGCTGCCGTTCGCCACAAGGGTCATAAAAAAGCCGCCGATCACGATGAGGGGTGCATAGTAAAGATTAGCTGTTTTCGTGTTGATCAACAGAATGATACAGCTCATCACGCCCCATTTGGCTAGCTTGCTGGTGCCAAGCGCATCTATCATCAGAAAGAAAACTAGACCGCAGCCAATCAGATAGAGAGGTGCGTCCGTGTAATGTGTCATGACTTGAGTCAGAACAATGGGGCTCCCGATAACAAGGCCTGCCAGAAAAAGGGATGTCAGTTCTCGGAATTTGGAAAGATGCCCAGCGTAATGTTCCAGGAAAAAGCCATAAGATAGCACTGTAACGGTCGCCATTAACCCGATTAGAAGGGACTGCCCCGATAGTATGAGGCCCGTTGTTGCGACGAGATAGGATTGTAGGGCCCAGTAACCGTTCGGGTAAGAATCAATCCATATATTGTTATGGGGGGTGGCGAGAGGGCTCCAACCCTCAGCCAGATCCCAAATAGCCGTTAAGTGATAGGCGTATTCATCATCTCCGGGAGAATAAAGCGGTGATGTCGCGAAAGCCCATAACGCCAGAAGAGCAATAAATCCAATTATAGATATTAGTGCGGTTCTCGATGCGCGAGCGCCTTCTATAAAATATGATAGGAGAACCGCTAACATCAAAGATACTGCTATATCCACATATGGGGAGAGCATTGTTGCAATCGTAAGTCGATTGACAATCAGCAGAAGCGCTAAGAAAATGAAAATTGACGAACCGCTGGCAATGGATATACGCGACTGCAAGCTATAACGATCATGTTGCAATTTCAGTTCCCCTTCGGTTGCAACTATAAGGAATTTAGCGTTGTGAAAATTGTCGTGGCTATCGCATTTTTGCAAATATGGTTAAGGATGTCATCATCCGGGATGCCTATTCTTCGTTATTTTTTGGAATACACCATAGGACGGCGCCAAAAAAATATCCGGATTGAAGACATGCTTCTTCGTCAAAGACCTCCGTTATTCTCGTGTTGATGCCTTTCCCCCCAAGTATTTCTGCGTATACAGTTGCCGCGTCAGACTGTGATTTAGACTGGTAGTCAGAGAATCTACGCACATCCCTTATGAGGGTCAGTTCAACGACAGGAGCCATCTTCATCTGTTTAAGCGGAGCAAATCTTTCATATGTTTGCATATGCTGACGCGCGGCGCCTAATGTTGCCGACAATATGCAGCCGAGTAAGGAGATCACAGTAATTGCCACAGTAATCTGTGCGAAGAACTTGCTCTTCCCTTTCAGTTCGAAAAACAGCGGAGTTAGAGCAAGAAAGACTGGGGTGAGCCAAAGAAACGGTACATATCTGGCCCACCATGGTTCCGGAAAAAAAACCGTTATGACAAGCAAGGAAAATCCGAAAAGCGCGATACCCCCGCTTTGCAACTGCGATATCGTCATTTCTTGTCGATGCGCCGCAATGCGGCTTGCGAAAAAAGCGAACAAAGAGGCAATCAATGCCAGGCTGAACAGAGGGCCGAAACCGCCTCGGCGTATATCAAAATCGGGTGCCTTAAATTCCGCTAGTGTGAAGGTGCCGGGAATTTTAACGTCTATCGGGGCTTCAACCGGAATGCCGTAGCGATTGTGCTCTGTTCGGGCGAGCAGGCCGATGAGAAACTTTTCGGGGGCTGGCATTGGATCTTGCACATTCACTGGCGTGTTTTTATTCATTATCTCCGCGGAGGGCGGATAAAATAAATCATCGTGATCCAGAATATTAGTTACATATGGCTTATAGCCGATCACCAAAATCCCAAAGATTCCTGCCAAACCATAATAAAATCCTCTCTTACCTATCCATTGAACGGCTTGCCGTATCGGTCCAGTAGGCCTCCGTTGGACAAACAGTTCCATAAGAAAGCCGCCGAAAAGGATGAGTGGTGCGAAATAGAGTGCGCTGGTTTTTATATTTAGCAGTACAATGACGCAAGCTATAGCGCCGATCCATGCAGTGCGTCCTCTCGAAATTACATCCGACATAAGGAAGAATACAAGAGAG
>CALEMG010000340.1 GCA_937910835.1 uncultured Alphaproteobacteria bacterium
GTCGCGTCGTTGGAGACAAAGCCGGAGGTGAAGACAAGGGCGGCTTCCTTGGAATGGAGGTCCGCCAGTTCGCGTTCCAGCTCGCAAATCATACGGGTGTTGCCGGAGATATTCCGCGTGCCGCCAGCGCCAGCGCCGAACTGATCTGTCGCCTTCTTGATAGCGCTTAGGACATCCGGATGCTGGCCCATACCGAGATAATCGTTGGAGCACCAGATCGTGATATCTTGCGTTCCCCCATCATCCAGATAACGGGTCGCCCGGGGGAAATCTCCTGCGTGACGGCCGAGTTCAGTGAAGACGCGATAGCGTTTTTCATCTTTCAAAGCGGCAATCGCCTGCTCGAACTTGCTCTCGTAATCCATCGTCCGCCCTTAAACTATCTTTGGTCCATCGACTGATGTATTCCTAGATACCGTTTTCGACCGATCTGTGGCAAGGGACAAAAGGTCGCAACATGAGGCTGATCGCGCGTTTTTGAACCGGTGTTATCCTGCCAATCCTGAAAGAACCCTCGCCTTAATGCGCCATAAACACCGGAATCGGGCAGTTACTCAGCACTTCCTCCGTCACTGCGCCGAAGAACAGGCGGCGCAGGCGGCTTCGCGTATAGGCACCCATTACCAAGATGTCAGCGTTGCATTTACCGGCCTCGGCCAGGATTGATTCGGCCGTCGACTTACCATTTGAGTCGGTAATTTCGCAGCGATCCGCATGCACGCCATACTTGGTGAGATAGCGCTGTACGGCCAATGGATGAATATCCTCATCCAGATCATCGACGGCGGAGATCAGCATCACCTTCTCAGCGGATTGCAGGAATGGCAGCGAGTAGGAGAGAGCGCGCGCCGATTCCACCGATCCATTCCATGCGAAGGCGACCCGTAGGCCGACATCTTTGGGCATGACCTTGTCCAGCAACAGAACCGGGCGCCCGGTCTCACGCAGGGCCGCATTGATCAACAATGAGTTGTTGATCTGCTCTTCCCCTTCCTGCTTGCAGATAACAATCAGGTCGAACAAACGCCCGTAACTATGAATAGTGTCTTCACTATTCCCCTGCTTTTCGACAAAACGGGTAGAGGCGCCGTCGGCGGTTGGCCGGTCAGTGATATCATGGATCACTGGCACGCCCATGCGGTCCGAAATTTCCTTGAACAAGTCCCGTGCGCGACGGCGACGTTCCTCGCCGTCCTTTTCGGCCATCTCAATCACGCTCTCGATCATGGTCGAGGTCATCCCTTCGCCAACAAAGGCGGCCGCTGATCGCGGGTCGATTTTGATATGAAGCGCATTGACATGGGCGCCGAAGCGAATGGCAAGATTGAAGGCGCTCTCAAGTGCCTTGGCGTCGCTGTCGTTATTTGCGCCGGATAGGGGGACAAGAATATTTTTAAAATGCATCGAATACCTCAACTGCCTGTGAGTTTTCACGCAAAGGTAACACTAAGACCCTAAATTCATAAGGATTTTGTGAACGTCTTCGCTAATGCTACGGCTCCCGGCCATCGTTGATATGGAGGGGGTCCTGATGGACTATGGCCTCGGCCTCGGGATATTCCGCCATCAGGCGCGCCTCCACGGCGTCGGAAATGGTATGCGCATCCCGTAGGCTGATGCTACCGTCCATATCAATATGCATCTGCATGAAGAGCTGTTGACCGGAGCGTCGGGTGCGCAGGTCATGAATGCCGAGCACGCCGGGCTGTTGCAGGACGATGGCCTTGATCTTCTCACGTTCCTCGTCGGCCAATTCCTCATCCATCAAGTCGGCGAAGGAGGTGCGGATGATTTTCCGGGCACTGATGATCAGGACAAGCGCGATCAGTATGGCGAACAGCCCGTCGGCATAACGCCAGTGGAACACAGTGTCGAGGACCAGCGCGAAGATCACCGCGCCATTGATCAGAACATCACCGACATAATGCAGGGAATCAGCGGAAATTGCCACG
>CALEMG010000341.1 GCA_937910835.1 uncultured Alphaproteobacteria bacterium
CCGGCAACCGGCAGTACATCACACTGGCCAACACAGCGCATGACGACCGGGTCTCGCTGTTCCTGATGGACTATGCCCGGCGCGGACGGCTCAAGACCATGGGGCATATGCGCCCCCTCGACCCGGCCGACACCGGTAATGATCCCGGCGGAATGAATATCCCCACCATACATATCCCAGGCAGCCATCTGGCTGAACTCCAGAAAGGGCGATCCGGGATCGAGGAGCTTACGGACCCTTTCGCGCGGGAGGAGCTTCCCGCGGGAGAGATGCTTGTCCCGCGCGCGCTCCCCGCCACCCTGCTTGATGGTTGCCACCTTTTCCTTCAAATCCTCGACGAGGCCAGCCATATGCGAGGCATTGGCCTTGAAATCGTCACTCCGGGGATTGAGGCTGCTTTTCAATACAGTCATCTACGTCATTTTCCTTTTCAGCACGCGAAAATCGATTGCTTGGCGAAAGTCGCCCTTTGTGTTACGGATCTGCCTCTACGCAAGAAACAATAAAGGAGCCATGAATGGCCTATAACCCATTTGACCTGACCGGTAAGGTCGCCCTCATCACAGGCGGAAACGGAGGTATTGGCCTTGGCATGGCGGACGCCATCGCACAGGCCGGAGGTGACGTCTGTATCTGGGGTACGAACGAAACCAAAAACTCGGCCGCCGTGGAAAGCCTGAAAGCCCACGGCACGCGTGTTTCTTCTCTCATCTGTAATGTCGCGGACGAGAAAGAGGTCAAGGATTGCTTTGCCGAGACGCTCTCGCAATATGGCCGCGTTGACGGCTGTTTCGCGAATGCAGGCGTTAGCTCGGGCAAGAAATCCTTCCTGGATATTGACGACAAAGAATGGCATCGCATTCTCGACATTAATCTCGACGGCGTCTTTTACACCTTTCAGGCCGCAACGAAGCATATGGTGGAGCGCGCTGAGAATGGAGACCCGGGTGGACGGCTTGTCGGCACAGCCAGCCTCGCCGCTATTTCCGGCGCCGCACGGAACGAACATTACGCTGCTACCAAGGGAGGCGTTATCTCCATGATCCGGGCGCTTGCTGTGGAATTCGCCGGTAAAGGCATTACTGCAAACGCGATCCTGCCCGGCTGGATCGAAACCGCGATGACGGAAAACGCGATTAGTTGGAATAAATTTGCCGATGCCGTGAAGCCGCGCATCCCGGCACGCCGCTGGGGACAACCAGAAGATTTCGGCGGCATGGCCGTCTATCTGATGTCGGACGCCAGCGCCTATCACACAGGCGATACCATGCTCATCGACGGCGGATATTTCCTCTTTTAGGCACAGCCTATCTTCCGGCTCCGCAAGTGCGGGGTCGGAAACCCTAAAATCTTGCGCCCCTAAAAGCATCACCAGCCCCCTGCTGCCAGCCATTCATCGAGCTGTCCGACCCGATCAGCGCCCCAGAAGCTCTCCCCATCCACGATAAAGAACGGTGCACCAAAGACTTTCTTGTTGAAGACAATATCCTCGACGGAGGCTTTAAATGCCGCCTTAATCTCTTCATTTTGCACGGCCTTCATAAAGGCATCACGATCCAGGCCGACGTCTTCCGCTATGTCGGCCACAATCTCGATATCGGAGATATCCCTGCCCGAGACGAAGTAGGCGACAAAGACTTTCTTCGCGAATGCGACTGCCTTTTCCGGATCATTTCTCGAAATCCAGAGGAACCCGCGCGAAGCGGCCAAAGTCACCTTCGGAAAATCTTCCGGCATGACGAAGGGGATTTTATGATAGCGGGCCGTCCGCTCAAAATCCATCCGCGAATATTCACCTTTTAACGGATATTGCGTTAGCGGAAAGGTCTTTTCACCCTGCATGGCAACGCCGAGCATAAAGGGGTGCCAGATAACCTCGCGACCATGCTTTGCCGCAACCGGCTCAATCAGACAACTGCCAAGATAAGCGTACGGAGATGAGAAATCGAAATAAAAATCAATGGGTTTTGGCATAGTCTTAATACATTACCCCGCCGCTAGATTACGGGCGATCACCAGCTTCTGAATATCAGATGTGCCTTCATATATCTGACAAACCCGGACATCACGATAGATTTTCTCAACCGGATAGTCGGCGATATAACCGTTGCCCCCGAAAGTCTGGATCGCGCCAGAACAGACCTCCTCCGCCATTTCGGAGGCAAATAATTTCGCCATGCTCGCTTCGGTGAGGCAGGGCAGCCCAGCATCTTTCAGGCTCGCTGCATGAAGAACCATCTGCCGTGCAACCTCCAGCTTGGTTGCCATATCCGCAAGACGGAAACCGACCGCCTGATGTTCGATGATTGTTTTGTCAAATGCCTTCCGCTCTTTTGCATAGGCCAGCGCATGGGCCAGCGCCGCACTCGCCATACCGACACTCTGCGCGGCGATCCCGATACGACCGGTCTCCAGATTGGCAAGCGCAATCCGATATCCCGCCCCTTCCGGCCCGAGCATGTTCGCCGCTGGAATGTGCACATCATCAAAGGCGATCTGGCAAGTATCAGACGCTTTCTGGCCAAGCTTCTTCTCAACCGAAACGACGCGGTATCCCTCGCTGATTGTCGGGACAATAAAACAGCTGATCCCCTTCTTTCCGGCTTCCGGATCCGTAACCGCGAAAACCAGTGCGATCCCGCCGATCTTGCCCGACGTAATGAATTGCTTCGTGCCGGAGAGGACATAATGATCCCCCTCTTTCCGGGCGCGGGTTTTAAGCGCCGAGGCATCGGAGCCCGCTTGCGGTTCGGTCAGGCAAAACGCGCCAATTTCCTCCCCCTTGGCGAGCTGCGTGAGGAATGCCTCTTTCTGCGCCTCGGTTCCTTCCTGCAAAATCGCGGCACAGCAAGGTGAGTTATTCACGCTCATCACCGTGGAGACCGCACCGTCACCGCTCGCAATCTCCATCAGCGCGAGGGCATAGGACACATAATCAGCCTCCGCCCCGCCATAGCTCTCCGGCACCGTCATGCCCATCAGGCCGAGGGCGCCCATCTCACCCAAGACACTGCGCGGGATGGCCGCCTCTTCTTCCCACGCCACAGAATGAGGAGCCAGACGATTTTGCGCAAAGTCGCGCGCCATGTCGCGGATCATGGTCTGCTCTTCTGTTAAAATCATCCGGCTTCCCTCGACTTCCGTTAAACTCAGCAGTTAATTGACAAGTTCCAGCGCCATCGCCGTCGCTTCGCCGCCACCAATGCAGAGGGAGGCAACACCGCGCGTCTTGCCGTATTTCTGCAACGCCGAAAGAAGAGTGACAACAATTCGCGCCCCTGAGGCACCAACGGGATGGCCAAGCGCACAAGCACCGCCATGGACATTGACCTTCTCATGATCAAGGCCGAGGTCCTTCATCGCCGCCATGGTGACAACGGCGAAGGCCTCATTAATCTCGAACAGGTCGACGTCGTCTTTCGTCCAACCAACCTTGTCCATCACCTTCTGGATTGCATCAATCGGCGCCATTGTGAATTCGGAGGGTTTGCGGGCGTGGGTGGAATGGGCGAGGAATTTCGCGATCGGCTTCAATCCTCGCCGCTTCGCCTCGCTCTCCTTCATCAGGACCAGCGCCGCGCCGCCATCGGAGATAGAGGAACTGTTGGCCGCCGTGACCGTACCATCCTTCGCAAAGGCGGGCTTGAGGGTCGGAATTTTGTCAGGCTGACCCTTTAGCGGCTGCTCATCCTTGTCGACGGTGACTTCACCCTTCCGGGTCTTCATCGTGATCGGCGCAATTTCGGAAGCGAAGCTGCCGTCTTCCGTTGCCTGTTTCGCACGCCGCAGCGATTCGATCGCATATGAATCCTGCGCTTCACGCGTAAACTGGTAAAGGCCCGCAGTTTCTTCGGCAAAGCTGCCCATCAGGCGGCCTTCCTCATAGGCATCTTCCAACCCGTCGAGGAACATATGATCCTTTACATCGCCATGGCCAAGCCGTAGTCCTGTGCGCATTTTTGGCAGGATATAAGGCGCGTTCGTCATGCTCTCAAAACCGCCTGCGACAACGACATTGTTGCTGCCAGCCTTGAGGGCATCAAAGCCGTACATCGCCGCGCGCATGCCAGAACCACACATTTTGTTCACGGTCGTGCAGCCCACGCTATCGGGAATGCCCGCGCCAAATGACGCCTGCCGCGCCGGTGCCTGACCGAGGCCCGCGGGAAGCACACAGCCCATGATCACCTCGTCAATATCCGTACCGGTAACCCCGGCGCGGTCCATCGCCGCTTTGATCGCCGTTGCGCCCAGTGCAGGGGCCTTAACGTCAGAAAGATCGCCCTGAAATCCGCCCATTGGCGTCCGCGCCATACCAACGATGACAATTGGATCTTCACTCATTTTCTTCTCCTTGTTTTTGTTGAGAAATTT
This sequence comes from uncultured Alphaproteobacteria bacterium, assembly GCA_937910835.1. Taxonomy (GTDB): domain Bacteria; phylum Pseudomonadota; class Alphaproteobacteria; order Sneathiellales; family Sneathiellaceae; genus Sneathiella. The sequence continues at coordinate 4,375 of CALEMG010000341.1, forward strand.
CTTTCACCAACTTATGCCGTCTCGTTAAACAGTTCGCGCCCGATCAGCATCCGCCGAACCTCGCTCGTGCCGGCGCCAATTTCATAGAGCTTGGCATCGCGCAAGAGCCGTCCAGTCGGATATTCATTGATATAGCCATTGCCGCCCAGCGCCTGGATCGCCTCCAACGCCATCCAGGTGGCCTTCTCCGCCGCGTAGAGAATAACCCCGGCAGCATCCTTTCGCGTCGTCTCCCCGCGATCGCAGGCCTTCGCCACCGCATAGACATAGGCCTTGCAGGCATTCATAGTCGAGTACATGTCCGCGACCTTGCCCTGCATGAGCTGGAACGTCCCGATAGGTTGGCCGAATTGCTCCCGGTCGTGGATATAGGGGATCACCGCATCCATACAGGCCTGCATGATACCCAGCGGTCCGGCAGAAAGAACAACGCGCTCATAATCGAGCCCGCTCATCAACACACGTACGCCTTCATTGAGGGGCCCAAGAATATTCTCCTCGGGCACCTCACAATCCTCGAACACAAGCTCGCAGGTGTTGGAGCCGCGCATGCCGAGCTTGTCCAGCTTCTGCGCTGTGGAAAACCCGGCAAAGCCCTTCTCGATCAGGAAGGCCGTAATCCCATGCGGTCCCGCATCCGGCGCGGTTTTCGCATAGACCACCAGAACGTCGGCATCGGGGCCGTTGGTAATCCAGAACTTGTTGCCGTTCAGGACATAACGATCACCCTTCTTGTCGGCGCGAAGCCGCATGGAAACGACGTCGGAGCCCGCGCCCGGCTCACTCATGGCCAGCGCACCGACATGTTCCCCGCTGATCAGCTTGGGCAGGTATTTTGTTTTTTGCGCCTCGGTCCCGTTGCGGCGAATCTGGTTGACGCAGAGATTTGAATGCGCGCCGTAGGACAGTCCGACAGAAGCCGACGCCCGACTGATTTCCTCGACCGCGATGCAATGCTCCAGATAGCCAAGATTTGAACCGCCATATTCTTCCTCAACGGTGATGCCCAAGAGACCGAGATCCCCCATCTTCCGCCACATATCCATGGGAAACTGGTTCGTCTCGTCGATTTCCGCCGCGCGCGGCGCCAATTCTTCAGCAGCGAAAGCGGAGACCGTATCACGGAGCATGTCGGCGGTTTCGCCAAGACCGAAATTGAGACCCGGAAAATGAATTGCTGACATCGTTTTTTCCCTACCTTCAAAAATGAATGAAATGACGACCTAAAAGACGCAAAGGGTTTGACAGGAGTTAATATGGCGCCTCAAGGCAATCATGTCGACACCGCTTCACGGCCAAGGTTCAACTCGTCCGATTTTCCCATCAGGCACATCATCGTAAACAACCCGGTCAGGCAATGGCTTATCTTACCCGCTTCCTCCGTATAGGCATCCGCCTGACAAACAAAGAGCGTCTTTCCGGTCTTCACAACCTGTCCTCGCGCTATCAATCGCGTGCCTTGCGCGGGATTGAGGAAGTTCACCTTAAACTCGGTCGTCAAAATCGTACTGTTCGGAGGATAAAGAGAATAACAGGCGTAACCCGCCGCAGAATCAGCAAGCGCCGCCACCAATCCCCCATGGAAGAACCCATGCTGCTGGGTAAGCCCGGAGCGTGTCTCAAGAGACAACTCGCAGATACCCGGCTCAATCAGATCGATCCGTGCACCAATATCCGCCATATAAGGCTGCCGAGAGAAACTGTCCCGGACAACGCTCTCATAGTTCGGATTGCGTGGCTCGAATTCCGTCTGCATGCCTTATTCCCACTTTTTGAGGGCCGTTCCGGCGCATTAAGCCCGTCAGTCCTTCCCATTATGCCGAGCGAATATAAGCAATTCTCACCAATAGATAAAATCATTTGTTTCAATCATAACTATTGATATCATCTATAGAATGGACATCTATCAACTCAGATATTTCCTCGCCATTGTTGAGACGAACAATTTCTCCCGAGCGGCGGAACGCGCATTTGTCAGCCAGCCTACCCTGTCTGCGGGAATTAAAAAGCTGGAAACGGAACTCGGCACGCCTCTTTTCAATCGCGACGCCCGCAAGATATCGCTGACCGAGGCCGGGCGCCGCTTCTTGCCCCATGCACGCACCATCATTTATGAATGTAACGCTGCGAAGACGGATATCATCCGGAAAAATCCGGTCCGGCGGTTACAGTTGGGATTACTTCGAAGTGCGCCGGCGGGTCGGATCGCGGCGCTGCTGAATGATTTCGGCAAAGCGCATCCTGATATCCAGATATCCATCAAGGACGGCACCCCGGCGCAGCTACAGCGGTGGCTCAATGAAGGGCGGATCGATCTCGCACTCTCCATCCCGCCCGAAGATGTCAGTAACGTGCAATTTACGCGGCTTTATACCTGGAAATATATGCATGCCGTCCCGACCACCCATTCCTTCGCCAACCGGAACGCGATCCCTTTAAAGGAGTTGGGCGGGCTTGATTTCCTGCATCGATCCCATTGTGAGGCTGAAACCGAAGTGACGCGCTCCTTCTCCAGTGCAGGCGTCAATCCGCATATCGTCTTCAGGACGGATCAAGATGAGAAGGCTCTCGCTTATGTCGGCGCAGGCCTCGGGCTTTGTATGATGCCTGATATTTTAAGCGCACCTGGCGTTACGCTTGTGCCGGTGGAAGGGATCAATATCGATCGCGTGATCGGGCTGGTCTGGCCACGGGAAAGCGAGAATGATCTTGTTCATTCATTTCATATGTTCGCCACCAGTCATGACTGGCACCCAGAGAGAACCGCCGCGAAGAACCTTGACTGGGCGCGATAATCAATCGTTAGAGCAGGACAACCGTTGCCAATCCGAGAAAGGCAACGAAACCGACGATATCGGTCACCGTCGTCACAAACACACTGGAAGCGATGGCCGGATCAATATTCATACGATCCAGGGTGACGGGAACGATCATGCCCGCAACCGCCGCCACAAGAATGTTCACGATCATCGCCAGTGCGATGATAAAGCCGATTTGTAAATTGCCGAACCAGGCCCAGGCAATAACACCGATCAATACGGCAAAAACACTGCCATTCAAAAATGCCACCATGGTTTCCTTACTCAGGATTCGAACCATGTTGGCCGCTGTCAGTTCCTTCGTCGCAATGGCGCGCACGGCGACCGTCAAGGTCTGAGTTCCCGCATTTCCGCCCATGCTGGCGACAATTGGCATCAACACCGCGAGAGCGATAATCGCCTCCAGCGTTGCATCGAAAAGGCCAATTGCGATGGAGGCCGCAATCGCCGTCAGCAAATTGACGAAAAGCCAGAGGAAACGCGCCTTCGTTGTCGACATGACACTACCGAACAGATCATCTTCGGACACACCGCCGAGGCGCAGGATATCCTCCTCCGCCTCTTCGCTAATAACATCGACGATATCGTCAACCGTAATCACACCGATCAGGGCGCCATCCTCATTGACCACCGCCGCGGAGGTAAGACGGTATTGCTGGAACAGATAGGCGACTTCTTCCTGATCCATATCGACCGGGATCAGCTTCTGCTCCGTATCCATGATGTCGCGCACCTGCACAGGACGCTTGCTGCGCATGGCGCGGTTGAGCGGAATGGTCCCGATAGGGTGATGCCGCGGATCGACCACGAATATCTCGTAGAACTCTTCCGGCAGATCTTCGGTATCGCGCATATAGTCGATGGTATGGCCAATATCCCAATATTCCGGCACCGCAATCAGATTACGCTGCATCAACCGGCCGGCGGTGTCCTCCCCGTATGATAAGCCTTCCTGCAGGACAACACGCTCATCGGCGGGGATTTCCTTCAGGACCTCGCGCTGCTCTTCCTCCTCGAAGTTTTCCAACACGTCGACCGCGTCGTCGAGCTCCAGTTCATTGAGGAAGGCGGCAATTTCCGCCGGCTCCATGTCGTCGACCAAATGCTCACGCACATTTTCGTCGAGATCGGAATAGACATCCGGATCGACCCGGCCTTCCATTATGTTCAGCAATGGCAGGCGCAGCTTCGGCTTCAACTGCTCAATCAGATCCGCCATATCGGCGGAATGCCAGTCTTCTAGCTTGTCATGAATAAAGGCCGCATCTTCGCGTTCTATGGCATCCTGTATTTCCTGAACGATTTCATCGCTTAGGCCGTAAGAAAGCGCAGTGCTCTCCTCTTCGAGGGTCTCATCTTTATGTTCCTGCGCATCGGTCATGATCAACCTTCATCTATCAGACGTTCTCTTCTCGCGACCGGTCCCGGCATCATTTTTCCAACCTTGTGATCCTGCGCATCAACGGCGGCAATCGCCGTCATGTTGACAAGGCCGCGCACGGTAATGGAGGCCGCCGTCACATGTACAGATTTTGACATACCGATCAGGATCGGGCCAACAGCAATCCCACGCCCGATGCTCTTTGCGATATTATAACTGATATTCGCCGCGTCCAGATTGGGCATGACCAAAAGATTTGCCGCGCCCTGTAGCCGGGAATTGGGGAAGATCGCCTCACGGATTGCCGGAATCAGCGCCGTATCGGCCTTCATCTCCCCTTCAACCTCCAGCTCGGGTGCCAGCTTCTCAATAATAGCGAGGGCCTTACGCGCGCGACGCGCTGACGGCATGTCTGTCGAGCCAAAGTTGGAATAGGAGAGAAGCGCCGCCTTGGGTTCAATCCCGAACCGCCGCACCTCATCCGCCGAGAGAATGGTCAGCTCCGCCAGTTCTTCCGCAGTATGCTCATGGCTGATCTGTGTATCGGTAAAGAACAGGGTCCTATCGGGCATGATCAGCAAATGGAGCGCCGAGGCATCGCGCACCCCTTCGCGGAATGGGATGATATCAGAAACGCGCCGGTAATGTTGATCATATTTACCAAAGGTGCCGCAGATCATAGCATCAGCGTGGCCGAGATGAACCATCATTGCACCAATGATGGTTGTATTGGTGCGAATGCGGGCCTTTGCTGTCTCCACATCGACGCCAAACCGCTCCCGCAGCTTGTGATAAGCCTGCCAGTATTCCCGGTAGCGCGGATCATCCTCCGGGTCGACAACCTCAAAATCAACACCGGGCCGGATACGAAGGCCAAGCTTCTCGATCCGGAATTCAATAACCTTACTCCGGCCGATCAGGATTGGTCTTGCCAGATCTTCATCGACAACCGTCTGCGCGGCCTGCAGGACACGCTCCTCCTCCCCTTCCGCATAGGCGACGCGCATAGTTTCCTGACGCGCCCGATCGAACAGCGGCTTCATGACAAACCCGGTACGATAGACAAAGTGCGACAGGCTCTGGTGATATTTATCCAAATCATCTATAGGCCGGGTCGCCACTCCACTTTCCATCGCCGCCTTGGCGACGGCGAAGGACACTTCCAGATAAAGTCGTGGATCAAACGGCGTCGGGATCAGGTAATCGGGGCCAAAACTTGCCTGTGTACCCCCATATGCCTTGGAAACGACATCCGATTGTTCCGCCATAGCAAGATCGGCGATGGCCTTGACCGCCGCGATCTTCATTTCCTCGTTAATTTCCGTCGCTCCGACATCAAGCGCGCCGCGAAAGAGATAGGGAAAGCAAAGGACATTATTCACCTGGTTCGGATAGTCCGATCGGCCCGTCGCAATGATCGCATCGGGTCGCACCGCCTTGGCGTCTTCGGGTAGGATTTCAGGCGTTGGATTGGCTAGGGCCAGAATGATCGGCTTGTCCGCCATAGTCGCCACCATCTCGGACTTTAGCGCACCGGGACCGGAACAGCCGAGGAAGATGTCCGCGCCTTCCATCGCGTCCCCAAGGGTGCGCTTATTCGTCTCCACGGCGAAGACGGATTTATAAGGGTCCATCTCAACCGTTCTCCCCTCATAGACAACGCCATGAATATCGCAAACGGTGATGTTCTCTCGCGGCAGGCCGAGACTGACCAGCAGGTTGAGGCAGGCAAGCGCCGCTGCCCCTGCCCCGCAGGCTGTCAGCTTGACTTCGGTGATATCCTTCTCCACCACCCGAAGCGCGTTATAAACCGCCGCAGCAACGCAAATTGCCGTGCCATGCTGATCATCGTGAAAAACCGGAATATTCATCCGCTCCCGGCAGAGTTTCTCCACCACGAAACATTCCGGCGCTTTGATATCCTCGAGATTTATGCCGCCAAAGGTCGGCTCCATTGCCGAAATGATATCGACGAGCTTTTCGGGGTCAGTCTCGGCAAGCTCGATATCAAACACATCGATTCCGGCAAACTTCTTGAAAAGAACCGCCTTTCCTTCCATTACCGGCTTGGAGGCGAGCGGTCCTATTGCACCAAGTCCCAAAACGGCCGTGCCGTTGGTGACAACGCCGACAAGGTTTCCCCGTGCGGTCAGTTCGGCGGCCTGAACGGGATCATCGGCAATGGCGAGGCAGGGATGCGCAACACCCGGCGAATAAGCGAGCGCGAGATCCGTCTGGGTATCCATCGGCTTGGTCGGCGCAATGGTCAACTTGCCCGGTCTTGGGAATCGGTGATAATCCATTGCCTGCTCAGAAATATCTTTCGCCATGCTTTCCCATTCCCCCGAATAAATCGATGCCTGCAATTACCCAATGACAACATACAACACCACCAAAAATACTTTAGCGGCATCAATATATTAAGGAAATACGCGAACATCCCTATATCACGCCATCATAGCGTAATTGGGGAAAGTTTCATGAAATTGTTGTGGAAATCTTCCTCAGCCCAAATGTCTGGGTATGAGAGAAGTGGTGCGGTCGAGAAGACTCGAACTTCTCTCATACCCAGACA